>JAPYQX010000221.1 GCA_029937135.1 Nitrospinota bacterium | reverse complement strand
GTATATTCCCCTCCTGCCCGGACCCGCCCCTCCAGACCCGCCCGGCCAGGCTAAACGCGCCGGTCAGGGGCGAATGTACCCGAGAGCGATAACAGCCCGCGCCCGGCCGAGGCTCAAGGCCCACATACGGCCCTTTGCCAGGGAGGAGCATTAAATGGACCTGATAGCGGGAGCAGCCGGAAGCGTCCTGGCCCAGATGCAATCGTCCGGCGATGAGGAGCATTAAATGGACCCGAGAGACAGAGCGGCCACCCTTGTCGAGGCCCTGCCCTACATACAGCGCTTCGCCGGCAAGACCATCGTCGTCAAATACGGGGGCGCCGCCCAGGTGCAAAAGGAGCTCCACGCCCCCTTCGCGCAGGACATCATCTTGCTCAAATACATCGGCATCAACATCGTCATCGTCCACGGCGGCGGGCCCCAAATCGGCGAGATGCTCGCGAAATTCGGGAAGGACTCCAAGTTCGTCGAAGGTCTCAGGGTCACCGACGAGGAGACCGTGGGCATCGTCGAGATGGTCCTCGCCGGTTCGACCAACAAGGGCATCGTGCGCCTCATCAACCAACACGGCGGCAAGGCGGTCGGCCTCTCGGGCTCGGACGCCGGTCTCACCTCGGCCACCAAGCTCACCCTCAGCCGAAAGGAAGAGGACGGCTCCGAGACCCAATACGACCTGGGCCAGGTCGGCGAGGTCAGCCGGGTGGACCCCGCCATCATTCTCCACCTCACCGGCGGCGGCTTCATCCCCGTAATCGCCCCCCTCGGTGTCGGCGAGGACGGCAAGGTTTATAACATCAACGCCGACTCGGCGGCCGGCGCCGTCGCGGGCGCTCTTGGGGCCGAGAAATTCATCCTCCTGACCGACGTGCCGGGCATTCTGGACGAAAACGGCGAATTAATGAGCACCCTGACGCGGGACGACATTAACGGGCTCAAGGCCTCAGGCGTCATCAAGGGAGGCATGCTCCCCAAGGTGGACGCCTGCCTCGGGGCCCTCTCGGGCGGCGTCAACAAGGCACACATCGTTGACGGCCGGGTTCCCCACGCCGTCCTGCTCGAACTTTTCACCGACGAAGGGATCGGGACCGAAATTCTCGCCTGATCCCGCCATACGGAAAGGACCTCCGATGTCGAACCAGGATTTGATCGCCCTCGCGGAAAAATACATAGCGCCCACCTACGGCCGCTATCCGGTCGCCCTGGTCCGGGGCGAGGGTTGCCGCGTTTGGGACGCCGACGGGAAGGAATATCTCGACTTCGTGTCCGGAATCGCCGTCTGCAATCTCGGCCATTGCCACCCGGCGGTGACCGAGGCCATCAGAAAACAGGCCGGCGAACTCGTTCACGTCTCGAACCTCTATCACATCGAGCCCCAGATAGAGCTCGCCAGACGGCTCTGCGATAACTCATTCGCCGACAAGGCGTTTTTCTGCAACAGCGGGACCGAGGCCTGCGAGGCCGCCATCAAGCTCGCCCGAAAATATTCATACAAAAAGTTCGGCGAAGGGCGCCACGAAATCCTCACCTTCGACATGAGCTTTCACGGGCGGACCATGGCCTCACTCTCGGCGACGGCGCAGGAAAAGTTCCACAAGGGCTTCTCCCCGCTCCTCCCCGGCTTCCGGCACATCCCGTTCGACGATGTCGAATCCGCCGCCGCCGCCGTTTCCGAGAAAACCTGCGCGATCATGGTCGAGCCCATCCAGGGCGAGGGCGGCATACGCATTCCATCGGCGGACTATCTCAAGGGGCTGCGGGAGATCTGCGACGCCAACGATCTGCTCCTCATGTTCGACGAGGTTCAGGTCGGCATGGGCCGGACAGGCAAGCTCTGGGCCCACGAGCATTTTGATGTCGAGCCCGATGTCATGGCCCTCGCCAAGGCGCTGGGGGGCGGAACCGCCATCGGCGCAATCGTCGCCACCGACCGCGCAATGGCCTTCGAGCCGGGCGACCATGCCGCCACCTTCGGCGGAAACTATCTCGCCACGGCGGCGGGGTGCGCGGCCGTCGACGCCACCCTCGCCCCCGGTTTTCTGGATCATGTCACCGAAATGGGCGAATACGCGCGCTCGGGGCTCAGGGATCTGGCCACCCGCCGTTCGATCATCAAGGATGTCCGGGGCAAGGGGCTCATTATCGGCTGCGAGATAGACGGGGATGCCGCCAGCATCGTACCCAAAGCACTCGAAGCGGGATTTTTGCTGATCGCCGCGGTCGGAACCGTCATCCGGCTGATCCCCCCCCTCGTGGTGGAAAAAGAAATGATCGATCGGTTGCTCGAATTTTTGGACGGCGCGCTAAAGGATATGGCGAAATGACGAAACGCGATTTCCTTTCGGGCCTCGAACTTACCGCCGGGGAAACGCTGGACCTTCTCGAAAGAGCCATCGTCCAGAAAGAGGAAACCAAGGCCGGAAAGCGCCACACGAGCCTAGCGGGAAAGAACTTCATCCTCCTTTTCGAGAAAACATCGACACGGACGCGGGTTTCTTTTCAGGTGGGTGTGGCCCAGCTCGGGGGGAGCAGCATCTTTCTCTCGCCCAAGGACACCCAGCTCAGCCGGGGTGAAACCTTCGCCGACAGCGCCAAGGTATTGAGCGAATACGTTGACGGCCTCATTGTCCGCACATTCGGACACGACAGAATCGAGGAACTCGCCGGGAACGCCTCGATTCCCGTGATCAACGGTCTCACCGACCTTCATCATCCCTGTCAGGCGCTCGCCGATTTTCTCACGTTGCGCGAGCGTTTCGGGCGGACCAAGGGCCTGAAGCTCGCCTACCTCGGAGACGGGAACAACGTCATCCACTCGCTTCTCCTCGTCGGGGCGCTGATCGGCGTGAATATCAGCGCCGCCTGCGCTCCGGGATTCGAGCCTGACGAGAGCGTGGTCTCCCAGGCGTGCGATCTGGCCGCCTCCTCGGGGGCCGAGATATTGATTACCTCGGACCTCCAGGAGGCCTGCAGCGGCGCCCACGCCATCTATACCGACGTATGGGTGTCGATGGGGCAGGAAGAAGACGCGGACCGGCGCAAGAAGGCCCTCGCCCCCTATCAGGTGAACGAGGACGCCTTCCGGGACGCAGACCCCGGCGCCATTTTCATGCACTGCCTTCCGGCCCACCGGGGCGAGGAAGTCGAGGACGAAATGATCGACGGCCCCCGGAGCGTGGTCATACAGCAGGCGGGAAACCGCCTTCACGCCCAGAAGATTCTTCTTGAAATCCTGGCGGGAGAGAAAAATGCCGTCTAACCCCAAAAAAATCGTCGTAGCCTACTCCGGCGGGCTGGACACCTCGGTGATGCTGCGGTGGATTAAGGAAAAGTACGGGTGCGTGGTGGTGGCCTATGCCGCCAACGTCGGGCAGGGCGACGAGGAGCTCGAAGGTCTCGAGGAAAAAGCGCTCGCGACGGGCGCCGACGAGTGCCATGTCCTCGATCTTCGGGACGAGTTCGCCGGCGACTACGTATTTCCGATGCTCAGGGCCGGTGCGGTGTACGAGGGCAGCTACCTCCTCGGAACCTCCATCGCCCGGCCCATCATCGCCAAGGGCCAAATGGACATTGTTCGGAAGACCGGAGCGGACGCCGTGGCTCACGGGGCCACCGGCAAAGGAAACGATCAGGTCCGCTTCGAGTTGACCTACAAGGCGATCGACCCCGCCATCCGGATCATCGCTCCCTGGCGAGAGTGGGATTTTGGTGGAAGAAGCCAGCTCATCGCCTACGCAGAGACGCACGGCATCCCGGTTCCGGTCACCGCCGAAAAACCCTATTCGATGGACCGCAACCTTCTCCACATCAGCTTCGAGGGGGGTGTCCTCGAGGACCCCTGGACGGAGCCGCCCGAGGATATGTTCCGACTCTCGGTTTCTCCCGAAAAGGCCCCGGACAAGCCGGCCTACGTCGAGATCGGCTTCGAGGGAGGCGACCCGGTTTCCATAGGCGGCGAAATTCTCGCCCCGCGCCCCCTCATGGAGCGGTTGAACGCCATCGCGGGGGCGAACGGAGTGGGCCGGGTGGATTTGGTCGAAAACCGTTTCGTGGGCATGAAAAGCCGGGGCGTCTACGAGACGCCCGCCGGAACCGTGCTTCACTGCGCCCGCAGAGCGGTGGAATCGCTCACCCTGGACCGCGAGGTGCTTCATCTGCGTGACTCGCTCATCCCCAAGTACGCCGAGCTTGTCTACAATGGCTTCTGGTTCGCTCCGGAACGGGAGTTCCTCCAGGCGGCAATCGATCAGGCAATGGGCGCCGTCGTGGGAGTCGCCCGCATCAAGCTTTATAAAGGCGCTTGCCTGGTGGTCGGGCGCAAGGCGCCGGCCGAAAACAATCTATACCGGCCCGAGCTGGCGACCTTCGAGGAGGATTCCACATACTCCCAGAAGGATGCCGAGGGTTTTATCCGCCTGAACGCGCTCAGGCTCAGCGTCAGGGCCCGGGGGCGGAGCAAGTAGCCCGCGGGCTTTGGTAAGAGGGCTCGGTAAGCTCCGCGCAGGGCCGGAGGTTCCCCCCCATACAGGCAAGCTCCCCGCAGGAGTAAGCTCCCCACAGGAGTAAGCTCCCCGCAGGGGGCCGGAGGGAATTTCCGTCATTCATGGCGGGAATCTTTTCGGGTCTCCGCCGGTTATACTCAAAATAGGGTATCGGGAAGCTGCCAGTAGCGAGTAGGGAGAGGGGCATTGGGACATATCCGGTTATATTTCAATACATTAGCAGCGATATCGTTTTTCGCAGCGGCGCTCGCCGGGCAGATTACGCCAGCCTCGGCGAAGCACGACAAGAGCCTCCAGGACCTGACTTTGTCCGCCCTCATGAGCGATTTGAAGGTTCAGGCCATCAAGCAGGTTCCGCTTCCGGCGTTTACGCTCCCCGATGTGGACAACAAGGATTTTGCGATCAAGGACCAGATCGGCAAGGTCATTTTAATCAACTTCTGGACGACCTACTGACCCTACTGCATACGGGAGCGGGCCGCTTTCGAGAGGATTTACAACAAGTACCGAAAACAGGGTTTCACCATCGTCGCCATCTCGATGGACCGGGACCCATCGCTGGTAAAGCCC
>JAPYQX010000531.1 GCA_029937135.1 Nitrospinota bacterium | reverse complement strand
GAGTCCTCCAGGGCGCGGGCCACCTCGCGCGCTGCGAGCGGCCCACCGAATATCGCGGTCTAGATGACGCCCACGTCAACGGCGTCCTCGTCGATGAGCCGCCTGGCGTCATCGAGCGAGAAGAGCGACTCGTCAACCGCGATTGGCAGGCCCATCGCCAGGATTTCCCTGAATACGTCGAAGCATTTCACTTCGGAGGGAAGGACGGGCTGCTCGAAGTGGGCGATACCGGCGGGAAGCACTTTTTTTGAAAACCGTATCGCCTCATCGGCCGAATAGCCGCCGTTGGCGTCCATCCGGAGTTGAATACGGCCGCCGAACGCCTCGCGCAGGGAGAGCATCCGCCGGGCGTCGGCCTCGATGTCCTGGCCCACCTTGACCTTGATGGTGGAGACGCCCGATGCGAGGAAACCCTTAACCTTTTCGGCGGCTTCCTCGGGTGAAACGAGGCCGATGGGCCCGTCGAGGGTGAAACTATCCCGCCGCTCGCCGCCCAGGGCATCCGAAAAGGGTTTTCCCGAGGCCCGTGCCCAGAGGTCCAGCAGGGCGGTCTCAAGGCCCGAACGGGCCGCCATGAGTCCGCCAAAATCCGCCAGGCGGTCAACCTCGGCGGCAGGGTCCTCCACCTCGCTCCCCACGAGTTTGCCGGCGGCCTCCCGGAGCGCGGCGGCGGCGGCGGCCCCGGTCTCGTCGGTGAAGATGACCGGCATGGCCTCGCCCCAGCCCTCGTTTCTATTGTCATCCCTGAGCCGGATGATCACGCGCTCGAGGAGCGTCGCGCCGCCGTAGCGGTTCCGGGACCGCTGGTCCACCTCGCTCGCCGTTTCCCAGACATCCGCTTCGTTGATTCGCATCATGAGCCGCTCCCAAGGTCGGAGAATAAGAGAAGAGGGCGTATAATACCCAAACTCAAGCACGATATGAAATTTTCGCCGCTTCGCCGGAGACCAGCGTCATGCAGAAAAAAGAACTCGGAGTCGCCGTCGTGGGTTCGGGCCGCATCGGAACCCTGCGGGCCAACATGGCGGCCCGCCACCCCTCGGTGAATTTTCTCGCCGTCTCGGACAAGGACCCCAAGCGGGCGGGCGACCTCGCGG
>JAPYQX010000530.1 GCA_029937135.1 Nitrospinota bacterium | reverse complement strand
GTTCATAATCCCATTTCAAATACTCGCGAATCATCGCCGCTTGGTCGAAGCTCTCCTCCTCCATGTCCCCGATCCAGGTTTTGGTTTCCTTGGCGTTCAGCGCCGAGAGCACAGTGAACTGGCGCAGGAAGTTGTGGAGTGATTCGTGTTCGATGTAATTCTCGAGGAAACTCATGGCCTCGGGGTCTTTCTCGATGGCGCTGATGAAATAATCCTTCGAGAGTTTCGCCAGAATGATGTCCGTGGCGGCGCGGATAGTCGCCGAGCGGGGCTCCCCCTTGACCAGCGCCCGCTCGCCGAAAAAATCCCCTCGCGAGAGGGTGATCAGGGTGAGCTCGCCGCCCCCCGGACCCTCGCCCACGACCCGCGCCCGGCCGTTGAAGATGACGTAGAAGGAATCCCCCAGCTCCCCTTCGCGGATGATCGTATCGCCGAGGTGATAGCTGACAATCTCGAATTTCGATATCAGGTCCGAAAGGATGGATTCGTCCAGGTATGAAAAAAGAGGCGTCTTGTCCAGGACCGCCCTGAGATCCTCGGCCTGAGTGGGCATGCGGATATACCTCGTCGCTTCGAGCCGGGCGCTGGAGTGGCGCGGGATATCCGCCGAGGGTAAAACCCAACCCGGCGTTCACGGCTCCGGGCGATTATCTGAGTAAAAGAAAAACGGCCACCGATGGCGCTATCCTAACAGAAGTGGGCGATTCAAAAAGGAGGTGGGCTCAGCCCCTCGGCTGAGCCCCGCGGAAACGAGCCCCTCGGAGGCCCGCTACCGGGCCAAATGGCGAGCCACTCAGGGTGTTGGACAAGGGCCGCGAGATCGTGGCCAACAGTCTTGTATTTACCGGGCCGTTCTTTCCCCCCGCCGTTTGTCACCGCCGTTTGTCACCGCCGTTTGTCACCGCCGTTTGTCACCGCCATCGGGGCCTCCTATGATGATCTTCAATCGCAAATGATTTCACCATGAATTTTCCGCCCGCATCTGGGCGTATTGCCAGTCTCAAGGCGTATTGCCCGCTTCGGGGTATTTTCCCGGCTTCGGGGTATATTGGAGAACTCGATGAAAGGAATGGTTTTAACGGAATTCGGCCGGCCCTTG
>JAPYQX010000529.1 GCA_029937135.1 Nitrospinota bacterium | reverse complement strand
CGGATGAGGTCGATCTGTGCCAGGAGCGCCTCCTGATTCCCGCCGTTTCCAAATTCGAATCATTCAATCTCTCTCAGGCCGCTCTCCTTGTTTTTTGGGAAATTTTCATGGAGAAGCAAAATCCCGCTTCCTCCGGGGAGGGCGTCACACCTTCATACCCCGATGACAAGCTGGCCCCCCGGGACAAGATCGAGGGCCTGGTGGATCACCTCGTCGCCACCCTTGAGATGATCGGGTTCGTGCCCCACCACCACCCCGAGCGCGTGGCCCGCTCCTTCCGGGACTTGATAGACCGGATAAAACCCAGCGGCCGAGAGGTTCGCATGATGCGCGGCGTTCTCCGCCAGGCGGCCTGGAAAGTCCTCCACGGGTCCGTCCCGCCTGTAGCGCCCGACCCCAGGGATGGCTCCCAAGGCCCCCCGGAGGGCGCCGAGGAGCTTATCGAGGAATCACCCTCCCTCGCCGCCAAGCGGAGGGAGCGGCTCATTCGGAATGCCTGAACGGCGTAGCCCCCGCCGCCTCGGTTTCTTTCTCGACCCCCTCTAACCATGAATTTAAAAGACTTCCACTATGAGCTTCCCCGGGAAGCCATCGCACGTTATCCGGCCGAAAGGCGAGAGGATTCCCGCCTCATGCTTCTTCCCAGGGGCGGTGGCGATGTTCGACACAGCGTTATTCGCCGGCTTCCGGACGAGCTTCGCTCCGGCGACCTTTTGGTGGTGAACGACACCCGGGTCCAGCCCTGGCGGCTGTTCGGAACCCGCCCCTCGGGCGGAAAAGTCGAGATTTTGTTGGTGCGCGAGGTAGCCGAGGGTCTCTACCGGGCCATGGTTTCCGCGAACCGGCCTCTCCCCGAGGGAGAGCGGATTCGCTTTCATGGCGGACTCGAAGCCACGCTTGGCCCCCCCGGCCTTGAGAGAACCCTCCAATTCCCGAACTTCGCGAACCTTTCGGAGTGGATCGAAAAAGAAGGTGAATTGCCGATTCCTCCCTACCTGAACCGCCGGGAGGAGCCGGTGGACCGTGAGCGGTATCAGACCGTCTTCGCCCGGAACCCCGGCGCCGTCGCCGCCCCCACCGCGGGGCTCCACTTCAGCGCCGCCCTGAAC
>JAPYQX010000220.1 GCA_029937135.1 Nitrospinota bacterium | reverse complement strand
AGAGTACCGAAAATCCTCTCATCCAACATGGACCGATATGAGGGGGGCACGTCAAATTTTCACGGAAGATTCTGAGTTGTTGAGTGAATGTCGTATTTACGGCCGTTCGTTAACCGATCTTGGGTCGGATGAGTATCTTGACCATTTCATGGATTGCCGTAACCGAGAAATGGAATTTGTTGGAAAATCATCCTTGCAAGATATTGCTGATGAACTTCGAGAAACAGTGGAAATATTAAGAAAAATAGGCCTTCTTTGTCTGAATAGATACGGTAAATCTTTGAATGCATGGGCAAACGTGTTCAGTGGTGAAGATAAAGAGTTAGAGCCTTCTCCTGCATCTGAGTAACAGATTACCCCCCCCCCCCCCATCCCCTCGCCTCCGGCCCCTTCACGCTGTAATCTGCCCTCGGAATTCAGACTCATCGACACCCAGGAGGCTCCCAAATGACGCGCCCGCTGCTTGAGCGCCGGCGGAACATCGGGATCATCTCCCACATCGACGCCGGCAAGACGACGACGACCGAGCGAATCCTTTACTACAGCGGGCTTGTGCACCGCATCGGCGAGGTGGACGAGGGGAGCGCCACGACCGACTGGATGGACCAGGAGCGGGAGCGGGGCATCTCGATCACCGCCGCCGCCGTCACGACCACCTGGCTCGATCACGAGATCACCATCATCGACACGCCCGGCCACGTGGATTTCACCATCGAGGTGGAGCGGAGCCTGCGCGTCCTCGACGGGGCGGTGGCGATCTTCAGCGCGGTCGAGGGGGTCGAGCCCCAGAGCGAGACCGTCTGGCGCCAGGCCGACAAGTTCTCCATCCCCCGGCTCATCTTCATCAACAAGCTCGACCGTATCGGGGCGGATTTCGAGCGCACCCTCGGCATGATCGAGGAGCGCCTCGGGGCGCGTCCTGTGGTGATGCAGTGGCCCGACGGCGAGAGCGAGCGCTATACGGGGCAGATGGATGTATTGTCCGGCGATTTTTTGAGCTGGAGCGACGGGGACGAGGGCAGGGAGGTTCACCGCCAGCCGGTTGAAGACTCCCCGGCGAATGGAGAACTCACACAAAAAGCGGCCGAATTGCGGGAAGCGCTCATCGAAGCCGCCGCCGATTATGACGAAAAAATAGCCGATGCGTTTCTTGAGGGCGAGGAGATCGGGGAGCCCGAGATCAGGGCCGCACTCCGGCGCGGCGTCATCGCCGGGGAGATCGTGCCCGTCTACTGCGGGGCCTCGCTCCGCAACCGGGGGATACAACCCCTGCTCGGCGGGGTGATCGACTTTTTACCTTCCCCGGCGGAGGCCCCTCCCGAGCGGGGGCACGTTCCGACAGAGGGCGGCGGTGAAGATGGCGAAGGAGGGGAGAGCGAGGCGGCGGTTGATGAGGGAAAAGAGGGCGATAAAGAGGGCGATGAAAAAGAGGCCACACTGCACGGCGCGGCCGAGCGGGCGCCCGATGCGGAAGCGCCCTTCTCGGCCCTTGTTTTCAAGGTCCAGATCGACGGGGGCCGGCGGCTGACATTTTTGAGAGTTTATAGCGGTGTCGGAAAGGTGGGCGGCGAGTACCTGAACACCGGTCAGGATAAAAGCGAGCGCCTCGCCCGCCTGTTTCGGATGCATTCCCACAAGAGAGAGCGCATCGATGAGATTGGCCCCGGCGATATCGTCGCCGCCACGGGGATGAAATGGGCCTCGACGGGCGACACCCTCTGCGACCCGGCCCACCCGATACGCTTCGAGGCCATCAGCGCGCCCCCGCCCGTCATTTCCTCGGCCATCGAGCCCCGGAGCGCCGCCGGGACCAGGAAGCTCGAGGAAACCCTCGCCAAGCTCGAGGCCGAGGACCCGACCTTTCATGTGAGCCGGGACGCCGACTCGGGCCAGACCCTCATCAGCGGAATGGGCGAGCTTCATCTTGATGTACTCACTCGCCGCATCGGCGAGGAGTTCGGCGTCGATGTCCGCATCGGCGAGCCGCGGGTGGTCTACCGCGAGACGCTCATGAAGGAAGCCGAGGCCGAGGCGGTATTCGACCGCGAGATCGCCGGAAAGTCTCAATACGCGAAAATAAAAATCCGCGTCGCCCCCGCGCCGGGCGAGGGTGTGATCTGCGGGATTGATTTGCCCGGCGGCAGCGCCGGTAGCGCCGGGAGTGGAGACGGCGCCAGTGCCGCTGCCGGTGGCAGCACCGATATCCCGGCGGAGCTGATGCGGGCCGCGCTTGGGGCGGTCGAGGGCTCGGCCTCGAGCGGCATCCTCGCCGGCTACGAGATGACCGACACCCGCGCCGAGATTGTAGCCGTGGACCATGACCCCGGCCGGGCGACCGAGGCCGCCTTCGCCATCGCCGCCGGGATGGCCTTCGTCGAGGCCTGCCGCAAGGCGGGCGGCCAGCTATTGGAGCCGGTGATGGCGGTCGATGTGAGCGTTCCCGAGGAGTTCGTCGGGGCGGCGATCAACGACCTCAATTCCAGGGGGGGGCAGGTCGGCGGCATGGAGGAGCGCCCCGGCGCGGCGCCCATCCAGCTCATCCGCGCCGGCGTCCCCCTCGCCAGGATGTTCGGCTACGCCACAGCGCTGCGCTCGGCTACCAAGGGCCGCGCCACCTACACCATGACCTTTTCGCACTACCAAAAGTGCGAGATGGCCGAGGTGTGAGAGTTTTGCGGCAACGGAAAAATAGAACAAGCGAACTCAGAGATGAAACTACGGTTGCCAAAAGAGTTGATTAGCCATGGTTTGTCATTCTGAGTGAGGGGGTTCGCCCCGAAGCGAAGAATCTTCGCGCCCGGCGGCGGGACGAGGAGACCCTCCGTTTCGCCCGGTGCGGTGATTAACGTGGGTTGTCATCGGTAAAAATAGATATGACTCAAGCGAAAACCTATTTCGTCTACATCGTTGCCAGCCACTCCCGAAGGCTTTACACGGGAGTCACGAATAATTTGACGCGCAGGGTGCATGAACACGAAACCAAGGCAGCCCCCGGATTCACGGCGCGATACAATATTTCCCGGCTTGTTTATTTGGAGGAGACGAACGACCCGGCTGCGGCAATCGCGCGTGAAAAACAAATTAAAAGCTGGAGAAGGCAAAAGAAAACCGCGTTGATTGAGTCCTTGAATCCGGGTTGGACCGATCTGAATTCCTGATTTGTCCAGAAGATTCCTCGCTGGCGCTCGGAATGACCCTCACATTGTCACACTATTCCCCGATGATCCTATTGGCCTTGATGACCCGAAGATTCCTCACTTCGCTCGAAATGACAAGCTCGCTTTATTTCGGTGGGTGTATGGTTGTTTATCATTCCGAACGAAGGGGTTTGCCCCGGAGTGAGGAATCTTCGCGCCGGTGGCGGGCGAGGAGACACCCCTCACCTAAACCCACGCCACCGCCCTCGTCGGCGAGCCCTCGACCCCGATCAGCTTTAGCGGAAACGCGGCGAGGTGGCACCGCTCGGCGGGGATTCCCCCCCCCAAATTCGTCATGTGCTCGATCTGGATGATGCCCGCCTCGAGCAGGGTGCGGTGGACGACGTAGTTTTCGGGAATGTTGTCGGGGATTTTCTTGACTTCCTCTTCCTGGAGGCAGTCGAAGCCGACGGCTTTTACCTTTTTATCGACGAACCAGCTCGCGCCGTCCCCGGCGAGGAAGGGGGAGTGGTAGAGGTAGGCGTCGGTGCTCCAGTGCTTGTCGGACCAGCCGGTGTAGACCAGGGCGATGTCCTCCTCGCGGACGAGGCCGGAGAATTTATCGAGATCGGCCGCCGTGATCGCCGCGTCCGCTCCCTTCGAGGAGAAGTCGAGGACGCAGGCCTCGCCCATGAACTGATCGAGAGGCATCTGGTCCACCGTGCGGCCGCTCTGGCTGATGTGGCGGGGGCAGTCGAGGTGGGTGCCGCAGTGGGCGAACATCGAGAGCCAGCTATCCACGAAAATCACATCGCGCTCGGTCTTGGGCATGACGTAGTGGCGGGTGACGGCGGTTTTAAAACCCTGCGTCTCCATGACCGCGTTCGCCAGCACGTCGAGCTCGTCGCAGTGGGGCAGGCTCAGATCGATGATTGCCATACGGGACCTCTTCATTATCGTTACGATAAAAAATCATATTACATTTGATGTATGGTGCGAGTGGCGGCGCCACATCGGCCGGAAGGCAGGCGTTTTAGACCGTAAAAAACCGGGCGCCCGTAAAATCTTCCTTGAATGTCAGGTGATTATTAATTTACCATAACCGGCGGCTGTAATCCGTGAACTGCAAGCCTGGACTCAAGTCTTCCCACCCGGGATTGGATGATTCGATCAACCCGATTTTCCTTTTCCGAAGCCACCCCCTGATTTGTTTTCACGAGTTATCGCCGCTTTTACATCATCACTTTCTTCAAAGTAAACCTGACGGCCAATATTGTATTTTCCGTCTATCGTGACCGCGAGGTCGCAGTATGTGCCGCGGATGGCGAACTCCCGCGTCGTCTCGGTGTACTTGTCGAATTCGAAAACGCTGCCGAGAATGTCGTTCACGATGTCTACGGTGTCCGCTTCGTTCAAATCCCGGTTCTTGGCATTCTTGCGAATGCGCTGAAATTCCTCCGGTTCTTTTGAGAAACGCTCGATGACATTTTTCGGAATGGCGGCGATGCGGAACGCCACTCTCCCTTCCGCTATCTCCTCCGCCCCTTCTCTGCTAGAATGTGTTTTTAGGCTCTCTTCTTCAGGACCCTTCCATGATCCACACTTCATGACGGACTCGGCGCTGGCGGGTCTTTTTTCGATCGCGACGGCGATGTCCACGGGTACGTTCTCGGTCTTTGTGCGCCGGGGGGGGAGCTACGCCAACGCGGTGACCGGGGTGCTCATCGGTCTGGTCGTGACGGTGCCGCCCCTCGGGGCGGCGGTGTGGGTGCTCTGGCGGCCGGAGTGGTGGAACCCGAGGGCCTACGTGCTCCTGGCGGCGGCGGGTCTGCTCGGCCCGGCCATCGGACGAGTGCTCTACTTCTCCGCGATTCACCACCTGGGCGTTGCGCGCGCGCTGCCGCTGGCCTCGACGATGCCGCTGTTCGCGGTGGTGCTCGGCGTCGGGCTGCTCGGCGAGCGGCCGGGCCCGGAGATCGTGGCGGGGACGGCGCTCATCGTCGCGGGCTGCAT
>JAPYQX010000528.1 GCA_029937135.1 Nitrospinota bacterium | reverse complement strand
ATGGTGGGCTCGGTCAGTTCACCCGTCCCGGGGTCGATGCCGCGCTGGCCGGCGATGAAGAGAAGGTTCCCGGCGCGGCGCGCCTGGGCGAAGGGACCCTTCGGCGCGGGGGCCCCGCCGGTTTGAATGGTTTCGGGCTCTGTCAATTCGATTCCCTGAATAAATTCACATCCCGGAACCGGACTGCCGGGGACCCGAGGACGGGAATAGTTGCTCCCGAGGGAAGGTCATCTTCCGGGGAACAGCGGCCGGGGGGAAGTTCGTCCCTCGGGGAACGGCCATCCCCTCCCGGAGGGAATGTCACCTACCGGGCGGGCGGGCCGGAGGCCCTACTTTTTCTTCTTTCCCTGAAGCTCGGCGGGAAAGGTGATTTTGAGCCATTGCTCGGTCTGCGCCGTGGCGGCGCTCTCATCCATTCCGGGAATAAAAGCGATGGGCTCCCTGGGCCGGCCGCCGTCCTTTTCGAGCATGAAAACATCGACGCCGAATCCGTAGAGATTATGCTCCCGCGTTTCGAGTTGGTATTGGACCTCGTTGTGCGAAACTTCCACCATGAGTTGACTTCCCTTTCAATAGGCCGCCGAGGCGGAATAAACTCAGACGCCGCCATCATAGCGAAACCCGCGATTCGCCGTAAACCCCGTTGCGCTCCAGGTTCGGGAGGAAGCGTTTATTCTTGACCCCAGATTTCCACTATGATAAAGCCTAGTCGCCCGGGCCGTTAGCTCAGCGGGAGAGCGCTGCCTTCACACGGCAGAAGCCACTGGTTCGATCCCAGTACGGCCCACCAGAAAAATCAACGGGTTGTGGTGATTCTGCCGCAGCCCGTTTTCTGTTGGTGTCCATATAGGTGTCCAGTCGATTGACTGCATCGAGTTTATGTTCGGGCGCAAGGTGTGCATACCGAAGGGTCATTTCAACGCTCTTGTGTCCCATGAGCTCCTTCACTGTGGTCAAATCAACGCCGCTCATGACCAGATGCGAAGCAAAGGTATGCCTTTAGGTCATGAAAGCGAAAATCATCGATCTGAGCGATCCTGAGAGCCTTTAAGAACGGTCTCCTGATGTTGGCAAGTCCCCTTCCCGTCTTGCCCGGAAATACGAACAGAACAT
>JAPYQX010000219.1 GCA_029937135.1 Nitrospinota bacterium | reverse complement strand
GCCCCCCCGAGCGGAGACGGGATGTTTTCGATGGCGAGGGTCATGTCCAGATGCTCGGCGGCGGGGATGAGGCGTTCGATGCTCTGGCGAAAGGCGTCGGGGTGGTCAGCGGCGCCGGCCGCCCCGGGGGCGGAGGGGTGGAGGATGGCGATCCGCGCCCCGAGGCCGCCCATGGCGATCATCGAGGCAAGGGTCTGATTGATGGCTACGAGGCGCCGCTCTGGGTCCATATCGGCGAGGGAGAGCCATTTCCCGGCGCGGGCCTGGGCCAGGTCGTCGTAAAACGGGGCGTGGAAGCTCACCGGCTCAAGAGAGAGCTCTTCCAGCCAGCGCCCCACCAGCGACACCGCATCGGGGTCGTCATAGGGGAGGTTCGGAATCATGGCCCAGAGCTCAACCCGGGAATATCCGGCCTCGGACACCGCCCGGAGGTGGCCGAAAGTCAGGGGTTCATACGCGAAAAGGTGGGCTGAGACGCTCGGAAATGGGGGCAAGGAAAATCCTTTATTGTTAATGGGACGGAAAAACAACCCTTTCGCCCATTATACGGTCCCGCCACTAACAGGAACAACGCGGCGGCGGCATCGCGGAAAAATGAGCGCTCCCGGCCTTTGGGGTATACATTGGAGCCAGCCTTTCCGGCCTCAACGGCTTATATCTCAGGCATGCATTTCAGCCTGCATTTCAAGGGGCATAACCGCCCTCGTCCACGCCGACGTGTGGTGCGAGTTGCGTTTTCGGCGGAAAATCCGGCGATTTGTTAACACCCGGGAGCTTTCCGTAGTATTGGTCAGACCATCAGACCAGAAGCGACCCAGATTGAACTTTGATTATTTGTAAGGCCGCCGGGGATTTCGACCGGTCTGCCGCCGGGATTTTAACCCGGTCTGGAGGAAAATTTTTGCTCCGCCCGATCAAAAAAATGCGCCTCTACGAGGGCGTCGTCTCCCAAATCGAGCACTTGATCCGGACGAAGAAACTCTCTCCGGGCGACCGGCTTCCCTCCGAGCGCGAACTCGCCGTCACCCTCGGCATCGGTCGCGCCTCGGTCCGCGAGGCGCTTCGCACCCTCGACAGCACGGGTCTCATCGAAGTGCGGAGCGGCCAGGGGGCTTTCCTCCGCAATCTCAGCGTCGATCCCTACCTCGCTTCGATCCGCGCGAGTCTTTCTTTTTTGCTCGATGTTCGCGAGGAGACCCTGCTCGAACTCTGGGAGGTGCGTCAGGGCCTCGAGGAGCAGATCGCCTCTCTCGCCGCCCGCCGGCGCAATGAATCGGATATTGAGTCGCTTCGCGCCCTGACCGGAGAAATGAGAGGGGGCAAGGCCTCGCCGGAGGTGTTCGTCCGCGCTGGAATCACTTTTCACCGAAAACTCGCCGAGGCGGCGGGGAACACCGTCCTCCACACGCTTTGGGAGGCCATCGCCGGCCTCATCGAAAAGAGCCAGCGACGCATCATCGGCATCCCCGGCCAGCCCGATGAAGCCCTTGCCAAACACGAGGCGCTTCTCGCCGCTGTTGAGGCGGGTGACGCTGGCCGCGCGCTCGGGGCGATGCGCGAGCACATGGAGAAAGAGGGAGACCATCTTCGGGAGGCACTGGTGGCCGCAGGGTACTCGGCCCGCCCGGCGGCGGTTTCCGTTTCGACAGGAAAAGTGATTGCCGTAAAAGGCGTTCAGAAGATTCAAAAAGGAGAAGGAAAAACAAAAAAAACAGCCTAGATCGAAAGTTATTTTGTTTATTCTCGCGTGGCAGGGGCCAGGGCCTTCGCCTCGCACAAAACGAAACATCCGTTTCAGCAGCTTCTACTTAGCGAAACATCTTTTAAAGGAGGAGTTCACAATGGTGGACCTCAGCAAACAGGGAATGCCGATGGATTTCTTGCAGCGGGAGCACTATCAGTCGCCCCGCCGCGTGTTCAGCCAGACGGGCAGCGACTGGCAGCGCCGGGTCGATTTCGACCAGATGCGCAAAGATCGCCTGCAGCGCGCCAAGGACATGATGGAAAAACACGACATGGACGCCATCATCATGTTCAAGGGCGAGAACATCCGCTACACCTGCTCGGTTTACCAGGGCAACTGGAAGAACAACATCTTCATCCGCTACGCGGTCCTCTGCCGCGGCGCCGAGACGCCCATTCTCTTCGAGACGGCGGGTTCGGACTACGAGTGCGCCCGCATCGACGCCCCTTGGCTCAAGGGGAACATCCGGCCCGCCATCACCTGGAAATGGTCCGAGACGGCCGAGCAGATGATGGTCAACCGCATGGTCGATACGGTCATCGACGTGCTCAAGGAAGGCGGCGTCGATCTGAACGGACGCATCGGCATCGACATCATGGATTTTCAGGCCTACAGCGCCTTCACCGAAAAGGGCGTGAACCTGGTCAACGCCTGGCCGGCGATGAGCGAGGCCCGCGTCATCAAGACGCCCGAGGAGATCGAGTGCCTCAAGATCAGCTCGGCCATTGGCGACACCTGCATGTGGAAAATCCGCCACGAGTGGCTCAAGCCCGGCATCCGCGAGTGCGACCTCACCGCCTGGGTCAACAACCTGCTTTATGAAGAAGGCTTCGACTTCGTTTACGACATCATCGTCGCCTCGGGCGGCAACACCAGTCCCTACAGGCGCTGGCACACCGACAAGATGATCCGCGACGGAGACCTTGTCATCGTGGACATCAACGCCATCGGACCGGGCGGCTACTTCGTTGACTACGTGCGCTGCTTCAAGTGCGGCGGCGACTGGACGAAAACCGAAAAAGCGCTCTACCGGGAGGTGTACGACTCGATGTACGCCGGTCTTGAGAACCTCAAGCCGGGCAAGACGACCAAGGACGTGGCTTCACAGTTCCCCGTGTACGCCGACGATAAGTACGGTACCGTCACGCTCCAGCAGTTTGCCCACTCCATCGGCCTCGACCTTTACGAGGGCATGTGGATCAGCCGGGCCTACAGCCTCGACTACCCCGTCGAGATCAAGGAAAACATGTACTTCGCCATCGAGACCTTCGCCGGTCACCCGGGCCTGCCGCAGACGGTCCGCCTTGAGGAGAACGTCCTCGTCGGCCCCGACGGCCCGATCATCTTCACCGGCATGCAGCACTACGACGAGTGCATCCAGGATTCGCCGTTCTTCGACTTTTCGCACAAGTCGCGCGGCGAGGGGCGTTTCGAGTAAAGCGGTTAATACGTTTCCCGGCGGGTGGGGCGGCCTCGGGCCGCCGCCCGCCGGGGTCTTATATCTTTAAAACAGAGGAGAGAAGGGTGATGAGCGAGCCCTGGAACACAGACATGTGGTTCACCAGCCCCTGGAACTTCGATAAGGAAGTCCGGGATCAGATCAAATTCGACCCCAACCCCAAGCTGCACGACGTAACCCTGCGCGACGGTGAGCAGCAGACCGGCGTCCTCTTCAGCAAGGACGAAAAAATCCGCATCGCCGAGGCGCTGGCCGGGGTGGGCGTCCACCGAATCGAAGCCGGCATGCCCGTCGTCTCCAAGCAGGACGAGGAGGCCATCAGGGAGATCGTCAAGCGCCTCGAAGGTTCGGACACCGAGGTGTTCAGCTTCGCGCGCTGCATGGTGGACGACGTGAAGCGCTCCCTCGATACCGGCGTCAAGGGCATCGTGATGGAAGTGCCCAGCTCGACCCATATCATCGAGCGGGCCTACAAGTGGGACCTCAACAAGGCCATCGACACCTCGATCAAGGCGACCCAGTTCGCCCATGAAAACGGACTCTACATCTGTTTTTTCCCGATCGATTTCTCGCGCGCCCCGCTCGAGTGGGTGCTCGAAATGCTCAAGAAAGTCGCCACCGAAGGGCACATGGATTCTCTCGCCATCGTGGACACCTTCGGCGGCCTCGCGCCCCACACCGTGCCGCACCTCATCAGGAAGATGCGCGAGGTATTCCCCGATACGCCCTTTGAGCCCCACTTCCACGACGACTACGGCATGGGCGTGGCCAACACCCTGATGGCGATGGCCGAGGGCTGCCAGGTGGCCCAGACCTCGGTCACCGGGCTCGGCGAGCGCGCCGGAAACTGCGCCTACGAAGAGCTCACCCTCGCCATGAAAACCATGTACGACGTGGACATGGGCCTCAAGACCGAAAAATTCGTCGAGGTCTCGCGCCTCGTCACCGGGCTGGCGAACGTCGCCGTCCCGCCCAACCGCTGCATCGTGGGCGAGAAGCTCTATGACATCGAGAGCGGCATCATCGTCAGCTGGCTCAAGAACGCCGGCAAGGACTTCCCGACCGAGCTCGTGCCCTACCGCGCGGGCCTGGTGGGCCAGACCGAGCCCAAGCCCGTCATCGGCAAGGGCAGCGGCATCGACTCGATCGCCTGGTTCCTCGAGGAACTCGGCATCAAGGCCACTCAAGAAGAGATGATGGGCCTGCTCTTGGACGTGAAGGAGCGGGCGCTCAAGGAAAAACGCCTCCTCACGATGGAAGAGTTCAAGGAGTTGGCCGGCGCGTAGCGGCGGAAGAATCAAGCGGCACTCAGCGGGGGCGGCTCTTTCACGGGCCGCCCCTGTTTTTTTGCCAAAGGGGCCGATTCCCGCTGGGCAGGGACGCCCTCCCCGCCTTGGGCCGGGGGCCTATTGGCGGTATCATCTCCCTCTCTGACTCATATTCGATTTCTCAAAATCAGGAGTTTTTGTGATGAAAGCGGCACTGCTCGAAGCGCCCCATAAAATGACGGTGGGGGGCCAGGCAGACCCCGAGCTGAGGCCGGGCGAGGTCATCGTCGATGTGGCGACCTCGGCCATCTGCGGCACCGACGTTTCCATCTGGGCGGGGGAAATGCCCGCCAATATCCCCATAATCCCCGGCCATGAGTGCACGGGCACGGTCGCCCGCCTCGGCGAGGGCGTCACGCGGCTGGCGCCGGGCGACCGCGTGGTGCTCAACCCGGTGACGGCCTGCGGGGTATGTCACTACTGCCTCCGAGGGCTGACGAATCTTTGTCTGAACGGCGGCCTGCGCGGCAGGGAAGTTCCCGGCACCTTCGCCGAGCTCATCGCCGTCAAGGAGACCGAGGCTTATAAAATTCCGGACAACGTGGGCTTCGCCGCGGCGACGAACTTCGTGGGTCTCTACACGGTCGTTTACAGTCAGCCCAAGGCGCCCAACAACCCCCGCGGCACGGTCGCGGTCCATGGCCAGGGC
>JAPYQX010000527.1 GCA_029937135.1 Nitrospinota bacterium | reverse complement strand
GCCTCGGTGGGGTTCGTAGAAGCACGAAGATCCCCAATGTCATTCATTTCCAAACGCCCAGAGACCCCGCTCCAACCGAGTTTGCCATGCAAATCTCTTCAATAATTCTCAGTTGAACTACTTCTTCACAAACTGTTTTCTTGGACCTTGAAAGGGTGATGTTTCGTACGTTAGTTTTTAACTGACTTATCGGTTACGAATAAATTCAAACTAATCTTCGGTGGATGGGTCATGGTGTAGTGGACCCGACAACCCTTGGCCACCCGCTCCAGCGTCGCCACTCGATCGCCGGGAATATCTCCGGTCAACGAGATGGAAATTTCCACCTCGCTGATCCTCTCGGGATTTTTTTCCCGCTTCCCTTCGACCTCGACAGAGAAATTCTCAATGGGAATATTCATGTTTTGGCAAAAGGTGAGGAGCGTCCCCATCGTACAAGCCCCAAGAGCAGACAAATAGAGTTCGGTGGGCCGGAACCCCATACCCTCCCGGCCATCCTCATAAATCTGGTCCACTGTGAGATGGCTGCCTCGGGCGGATGCCTTAATTTTTCTTCCATCCAGCCACTCCAGGTTAACCTTCAGGATGTTTCCGCTCATAGGATCTGCCTTTCTGGATGATCGGCCCGAGGGGCGACGCTATACGCCGCCTGATATGCGAAAAAGGCGGAGGAGAATAAACGCTTTAAAATTCACCGCCTGGAACCAAGGGATTGAGAAAAAAAAATCGAGGGGCCACCCCATGTGGTTACGCATTTCAAAAGAGCATGGATATCAATTTTTCAGCGCCCACAATCAACTCAATCCCAACTCCGGGAAGCAAATTCCTATATACCATTCTTGCGGGACTATTTCGAGGCGAAAGAGGCGAGAGCGGCTTTGACCCTTTCCACCACGCCTTCCCAATCCCCGATTTTCGATTGTCTAAACAGACGCATGGACGGGTACCAAGGTGAATCCTCGCGGCCGAGCAGCCACCGCCAATGGGGACAAATACGTCGGTCAATGGGGGGATGGCAGTTTTCACGGACAGGGCACCATGACCTATGCCAATGGCAACAAATACGTCGGTGGATGGAGATTAAACGAGTATCACGGAATTGACCTGCCCCCAATAGT
>JAPYQX010000526.1 GCA_029937135.1 Nitrospinota bacterium | reverse complement strand
GTGTTCACCATTACGAAGAGACCCAGGATTAAGTATTTCGGCGAAACGGGCGAGGAGGTCGATTTGGGGCCGCCTCCCGAGGAGTGTATGCCCTTCTGGCTGGAGGCCGAGGGCATCCACTGGGTCGAAAATCCCCAGGATTTCGATCTCGAAGCCATCAGGATCGAGATCAAGGATTAAGCCGCCAGCCATATCGAAGGAGATTTGAAAATGCCCTCTGAATCCGATCAAATCTCCCGGCGGCCGCCCTTTATTCCCGGAACCCCCGAGGAACTGGACGCCGTTATAGCCGCGCCCGAGAATCACACCGTCGTTTTCGAGAATGAAAAGGTGCGCGTTCTTCACGTCAACATTCCGCCGGGTGTCGTTGAAAAGAAACACACTCACGCCCGGCCGAGTATTTTCATCATCAACACGAGTCCGGACATGGACTACCTGAACGACAAGGGCGAAATCGTCGCCAGAAGCGGCAAGCTCAAGGACGGCGAGCCCTTCTGGGTCGAGCCCGAGGGGCTCCACTGGCTCGAAAACCACGATACCTATGCCTTCGACGCGATTCGCGTGGAGATAAAGACTTGAGCCGTGTTCTTGGCGAAACGGGAATTTCATGACCAGAAACGATCGGAACAAACCCATCGGCCTGGCCATCGTCGGGTGCGGAAAGGTCGGGCGCATCCGGGGTGAGTTCGCCGCGGATTATCCGGGGGTCGAGTGGCTCGGGCTGTGCGACATCGACGAGAAGGCGGGCCGCAAGCTCGCCGAGGACACCCGCGCGGATTTTTTCACCACCGATTACAGGGAACTCTTCGCGCGCTCCGAGGTGAACGCCGCCATCATTGCCACGCAGGAAAAAGAGCACGTCGGCCCCATCCTCGAGGCGGCCGGGCGCGGACACAATCTCTTCATCGAAAAGCCGCTGGCCACCGGCGCCCGCGAGTCGGCCCGTGTTCTCAAGGCCATCGAGGACGCGGGGGTGGACGCGGTGGTTGGCTACACGAACCGCTTTCGCCGGAAATTCCTCGTCGTCAAGGAAAAACTCCGCGCGGCCCAGATTGGCCAGGTGACCTCGGTGACGACGCGCGCCTTCATGAACCGCCTTGGCCCCATCGCCACCGTGATCAA
>JAPYQX010000218.1 GCA_029937135.1 Nitrospinota bacterium | reverse complement strand
GAAAAATGTGGCCGGGGGAAATGTCTTATAGTATACTGATTAAGTGGTAGTTATATCTTATTCTCGGCGCGATGGCCCGCCGAGGTTTCTTTCATTAAAGTTCTTGGGATTTTATCCGCTATTAAAATTATGCACTTTGTTAAATGCATTTGTGCGTTCGCCCATATTTTTCAGGTTACCGGTTCTTCCGCCCGGCATCGGGGTGCCCGGTTTCGGGGTGATGAAGACTGAACAGTTGTCCTGGCGCTTGTTGCAGCGGCGCTCTCGGGTTTCCTCCGGACAAGTCAGGAATGGCGTTTATGGTTAGGGCTGTAGCGAAGAAAAAATCGGCTGCCAAAAAATCGGCCGCGAAAAGAAAATCCGCCTTGAAAAAAAAGCCCGTTGCGAAGAAGCCCGTTGCGAAGAAGAAAGCTGCTTCGCGGAAAAACCCCCTGAAGGCGAAGGTAAAGGCGAAACGGTTAAGCAGGAAACCGGCTTCCAAGGCTTTGAAACCTGACCTCGACGGCATGGGAGAGATCCTGGTCAGGAACTCGCCGGATGGAATCGTCGCCGTCGATAAAGACGGGACGATTCGTTATCTCAATTCCGCCGCCGAGAAGTTCCTGAAATCCAAGCCGGGAAAGATGGTCGGCAAGAAATTTCAGTATGTGGTCGATCCCCATCGTCCCCAGGAAGTGACCCTCACGAAGATTGGCCGGCGGGAACGGGTGGCCGAGATTCGGGCGGTGGAAACGAAACTGGGCCGGGAGAAAATTTTCATTGTTTCCATCCACGATATTACCGAGCGGGCCAACATGGAGGCGCAGCTTCGGGCCCTCTCGGACGTGGACCCCTTGACGGGCCTGCTCAACCGAAGAGGGTTCGTCGAATCCGCCAACTGGCAGCTCACCCTCGCCCAGCGCCAAAAATGGGGGATGTCCCTTTTCTTTCTCGACCTGGACGGCCTCAAATGGATCAACGACGAATTCGGCCACCTCGAAGGCGATCAGGCCCTGATCGAAACAGGTGCGATTCTACGAAAAACGGTGCGCCGGCCGGACCTAATCGGAAGGTACGCGGGAGATGAGTTCACGATTCTCGCCTTCGAGAGCGCCGAGAGGACCGACAGCGCCGATAGAATCGTCGAGCGTCTCCGGAAAAACCTCACCACTCACAACGACAAGAAGCGCCCGGATAGAAAAATTTCCTTCAGCATCGGCGTGGCGCACTACATCCCCGGCAATACGCCCTCGCTCGATAAACTGATCGACGAGGCGGATTTCAAGATGTACGAGGAAAAGCGAAGCAAGCGGCGCACACGCTGAACAGAATCGCCCACCCTCGAAAGGGCGGGGTTATTCCGTTTCTTCAGGCCTCCAGCTTCCAGGAATAAAGCCCCTTGGCTTCCCGGAAAAATTCTCTTAAAATAAATCCACTCAGAATAATTCCTCGGGCACGGGAACCTCCTCGTATTCCTTCGGGTCGAGGGGCCGGTCCGGTTCGAGGCCCATCATCGGCATGTAGTGATAGGCCTGCCGAAGATGCTGGAACGCATGGCCCAGGGCCAGTTCCAAAAGCTCGTGGACGGTGATCGGCCCCATGTAGCTTTCCACCTTCTTGGCGAGCTTATCGCCCTGCGCGAGAAATTCGGCCAGCTCGGGCTCGAGGCGGTCCCCGAAGGCGCAAATCTCCTCGCAAGTGTGGTAGTTCTGCGCGAGCTCCTCGTAGCGCCGCACCATATCGCGGGAATACTCGCCCCCGTCGTGCGCCTCGATGCCGAGGATGGGCCGCTCGAAGCTGTGCCAAAGAAGCTGGCGCATCGAGCGGGGCCGGCCGGGGGATATCCAGTCGAGTTGTTCGAGCGAGAGCTGGTTCACGGCGCGCTTGAGGGCGTCAAAAACCAGGCGGTACATTTCCATCATTTTTTCGGGGTGCATCGGGCCGCCCGAATCCGGGTCGATGCCGAAGGTCTCGCACAGCTCGGCGACGTTATAACCGACGACGACATCCTCCCCGCGCACGGAGACGGGCAGAGACTTCACCCCCAGCGCCTTGAGCTCGGCCATCGCCTCGGCGTCGTTCGTGCAGTCGCGGTTGATGACGGTGATACCGTTCGACGAGAGAAACTCCCTCGTTCGCGCACAGGTGTATCATCCGTGACGGGTATAAACCTTGACGGGCTCCATCGTCTGGCTCCTGTGAAAGGGTGAAATCGCTGGCCGCCGATCCGGGAAACATATTTTAAAGCCGTGTTCGTAAAGGAGAGCTTCCCGTCCGGCGGATAATTTTGTAGGCGTCCCGCGCCAGCATATCAAATCTCGTGAAAGTTTGCCTTGGGGGCATTTCGCACGGCCCGCCCCCTTTATCCTCGCCGGCGCAATCGATACCATGTCACCCTTTAAATCTGCGTAGGTTAGGAGTTTCACCTTTCTGCGGGCAGGTTTGCACGATTAACTGGCCAGTATCATTTTTTTCGGGAGATTGCACCGATGGAATATCGCTCATTGGGCCGGACCGGAATCCGCGTCTCGGAGATTGGTTTCGGGACGGGGGGCATCAGCGAACTCATGGTGAGCGATGATCACGAGGCCCAGCTTCGCGCGGTCAAGGACGCACTCGATCTGGGGGTCACGTTTTTCGATACGGCGATGGGCTACGGCAGCGGGAAATCCGAGGCCAATCTGGGCCGGGCCCTCAAGACGGCCGGGGTCGGGGTTGAGACAAAGTTCGAGGCGGAAGTTGAGTCCGGGGTGGTTTTGTCCACGAAGATCCGCCTCGGGCCCGAAGACCTTTCTGACCCGAAGAGTGCAGTAATCGCCTCCGTCGAGAAGAGTCTCGAACGGCTGGGGCGCTCCTCGGTGGACCTGATCCAGATACATAACTACATTGCGCCGGATAGAAAATGGCCGGTCGGTGTGGCCCTGGACGAGGGGGATGTATTCGGCTCGGGAGGAGTGCTTGCTGGTTTCAGGGAGCTAAGGGCGCGAGGCAAGGTGGGCTTTTTCGGGTTCACCGGCATCGGAGATCCCAAGTCGCTTGCGGCGCTCGTTGAAAGCGGCGAGTTCGATACCGTGCAAACCTACTTCAATCTGCTGAATCCAAGCTGTGGCTATCCGGTCCCCGAGTCATTTAGTGCTCTGGACTACGCGGGGCTGCTCGATAACGCCGTTGAAGGGGGGATGGGGGTGCTGGTGATCCGCGTCCTGGCGCTGGGCGCGTTGACGGCAGAGCCCGGACTTTTGGGATTCATGGACAAGGCCCCGCCGGTTCTCTCGCTGGGCTCGGAGTACGCCGGGGACGTTGAGCGTGCGGGGAAGCTTGGCTGGCTCGCGGGGGAGGAACACACCCTCGCTCAAGCCGCTATCCGGTTCGCTTTCATGAAGGCGGGGGTGTCCACCGTCTTGGTGGGGTTCTCGAACGCGGGCCAACTCGAGGAGGCGATTTCATGCTCGGGCGCGGGGGCGCTTTCCGAGAATTCCATGCAAAAGATGAGACGATTGTGGGAAATTGATTTCTCCTGACCGGAAAGTTTTTTCCGCTGTCTGACCGGAAAGAATTTTCCCGGCTGAATTAAGCCCGGCTGAATGAAGCCCGGCTGAATTAAGATAGCCCGCTTGAATCATCGTGCGCCGTGGAGGAGGTTGCCGTGGAGGCCGCACCGTGAACGGCCCTAAACTTCCCTGGCTCGTCAAGGGCGATATCGACGGATTCTTCGGCCTGTGGATGGACAACCTTGTCCAGCTCCTGTTGATCGTCGCCCTTCTTAAAAACGTTTTGGGTTTCCCCGACAGCCTCATCTTCGGGCAGGTGCTTCCGGGCGCGGCGCTGAGCATCCTGGGCGGAAATCTTTTCTACGCCTGGCAAGCCCGCCGCCTCGCGGAAGTAGAGGGCCGGACAGATGTTACGGCCCTACCCTACGGAATCAACACCGTCAGCCTTTTTGCTTTTGTGTTTTTCATCATGCTCCCGGTGAAGATCGCCACGGGAAGCGCCGAGGCCGCCTGGCGGGCAGGCATCGCCGCCTGTCTGGTCAGCGGGCTCATCGAGACGGGCGGAAGTTTCGTGGCGGGCTGGGTGCGCCGCGTGACTCCGCGCGCGGCCCTTCTATCCGCCCTCGCCGGCATCGCGGTGACATTTATCTCGATGGATTTCGCCCTCAAGATATGGGAGCGGCCCCTGGTGGCCATGGCGCCGCTGGCGATTATTTTCATGCAGTATTTCGCCAAAATCAGGTTTCCGTTCGGGCTGCCCGGCGGCCTTGTCGCGGTGGTTGCGGGCACAATTGTTTCGGCGGGAATTTACGGATATCCGGGCGGCGTTCCCTCCCCGGTGGGGCTGGCGCTTCCTGTGCCGGTGGTTGGCGTGCTGGCCGGGATGGTTTCGGACCCGCTCCTTTGGGATTTTCTGGCGATATCGATTCCGATGGGTCTGATGACCCTTGTGGGGAGCTTGATGAATCTCGAGAGCGCCGAGGCGGCCGGGGATCGGTTCGACACCCGAAGCTCACTCGCCGTGAACGGCGCGGGCTCGATAGTGGCCGCCATATTCGGAAGCTGTTTTCCCACTACCCTCTATATCGGGCATCCGGGATGGAAGGGCCTTGGCGCACGCTCGGGCTACGCCGTCCTGAACGGCGTTGCCGTGGCATTTCTTTGCCTGACGGGCTCGATCAGCGCTCTGGCCAGCATCATTCCCGAGGAGGCGGTAATCGCGATTCTTCTCTGGATCGGAATCATCATGGTGGGACAGTCTTTCTCGGCGACACCCGACCGGCACGCCCCGGCGGTGGCGCTCGGGTTTATTCCGGCCGTGGCGGCCTGGGGGCTTTTGATGAGCCAGACCACTCTCCGCGCGGCGGGGACCAGCCTCCATCAACTCGGCGCGGCGGCATTCGGTGTCCCGGGCTTTCATCTGCGCGGCCTGCTCACTCTTGAGCGCGGATTTATCTTCACCTCATTGATCCTGGCGGCGATGGCGGCGTCCCTCATCGACCGGAGGCTTCTCTGCGCGGCCGGCTGGGCGGGGGCGGCGGCCCTGCTGACATGGTTCGGGGTCATCCACGCATGGGAGATTACGCCCGGAGGGTTAATTAGTCCGTTCGGTTGGGCGAAGGCGCCCGCCGTCGCGGGCGGCTACCTTGTCATGGCGGCGCTGTTTTCCCTGTTCGCCCTGGGCGTTACCGGGGACATTGTCGCCGGGGATGTCGCCGACGGGGACGTTCCCGACCGGGCAGATACCCCTTGGG
>JAPYQX010000217.1 GCA_029937135.1 Nitrospinota bacterium | reverse complement strand
CCCCCCACATGGGTGCAGATCACACGGAGGCGCGAGAGGCCGATGCCGAGCGCTTTGGCGATGAAGGAGCGTACGGCGAACACCGCCTGGGAGGGCGTCCATACGGTGAAGTTCCCGCCGCCCTCCGGATCGGCGAGGCAGGCACGGGGCTCGAGGTAGCCGGCGTGCATGAGCTGGGTCTCGTAGGTGTCCTCAAAAACATGAGCCGCCCGGCCCAGGGCGGCATCGGCGTCGCCGCTGTTGACCCGGATGAGACACGGCATGTTCCCGGAGCGAATATTCCCCCGGAAGGATTTGTAGCCATCGAGATCGGGGTGGATGATCGGCGCGCCCTCGGCGAGTGCGGCGTCCATGTCGAAAACGGCGGGAAGCGGCTCGTACTCCACCCGGATGAGCGAAAGGGCCTCCTCGGCCACGTCGCCGTCCACCGCCGCGACGGCGGCCACCCGCTCACCCTGGAAGCGCACCCTACCGCGCGCAAAAAGCGTCTCGTCCTCGACAAAGCGCCCGAGACGAACCTGCGGAGTGTCCTCGTCCGTCACCACCGCGTGGACACCCGGCAACGCCCGGGCGCGCCGGGTATCGATCCGCCGGATCAGGGCGTGGGGGTGCGGGCTCAGGAGCATCCGCCCGGTGAGCATCCCGCGAAGTTCCACGTCCGCGCCGAAGCGGGCCTCCCCCGTTACTTTCACGGGACCGTCCGTCCGGGGGATTCGCGCCCCGAGGGGATAGGTGGGGCTCCCGTCCGAGGGATTATCGTTTCCGTTTTTAAGTGTCATTTTTCACTTCAATCGCCGCCCGGTTTCAATAAAGTTTCGGGCGGAAAGAATACCACGGCGCAATTCCTATAAAATGCGGCCAGTTTACCCGCTGTGCGAGGTTGACTACACTCCGGCCATGTCCGGCACCGACAAGCCACCGATTCTTTCACGGAAAAACGCGCAAGAGCCCTCTGTCTTTGACCCGAGGAACCTGATGCGCGAGGCGAGACGCCAACTCGCCATCCCCGAGGGAAGCATCCCCGAAATCTGCCTCCTCGATCCCGACGGAGATATCCTCCGCCACCTGAAGCGCACGGGCGAGGCCACCCGAAACGAAAACTGGGCCTGCTACCACACCGAGCTTTATGATTTCTCCCTCGGGGGCCTGCGCCTGGGCATCGTCGGATGCGCGGTGGGAGCCTCCTTCGCGGTCCTGATCGCCGAGGAGATGTTCGCCTCGGGCTGTGAGTTCCTCATCAGCATGACCTCGTCGGGCCAGATCCTGCCCGTTCGGAATCCGCCCTACTTCGTGCTAATCGAAAAATCGCTCCGCGACGAGGGAACAAGCTACCACTACCTCCCGCCCTCGGAGTACAGCGAAATTCCGGGCGAGGTGCTATCAATCCTGAAGGACGCCTTCGCGAAAATCCCCGACGCCGTCGAGCGCGGGGCCACCTGGACGACGGACGCGCCCTTCCGCGAGACCGAGACAGCCATCGCGCACTGCCGAAGCGCGGGGATACTGGCCGTCGAGATGGAGGCAGCCGCTCTTTACGCCTTCTCCCGGGCGCGCGGGAAGCCGGTCGTCTGCTTCGCGCACGTAACCAACCGAATGGGAAACGACGAGGAGGACTTCGAGAAGGGCGAGGAGATGGGCGGCCCTGGCGCGTTGCGCGTCATCGAGGCCGCCGCCAGGGCCTGGCTGGCTTCCAGAGCTGTCGGCTAGCAGACCGGGCGCCTAGAGTCCTACTGGTTGTATTTCTGCCCCGTCTCGAACCATTCGTCGCCGGGCTGCTCGGGGGGATCGTCGTAGCGCTTGATCTCGATCTCGATGTGGTCCGGATCGTAGAAATAACTCGCGTAGCCAATGCCAAAGGCACCGAGGTTCCGCTCCGGGCCCCGGTGAACCTCATAGCCGTTCGAAACCACCCGCCGGAGGATCGCCTCGTATTCCGGCTCATCGAACGAGAAGGCGACGTGGTCCATCCCGCCGGTCCACCTCTGATCCGCTTTTTTTCCCAAATTCTCGGACACCACCAAGGGCTTATCGCCGTCTTTCACGATGTCCCCCTTTTTGCTATGGAAAAGGACGAGAACATCCTCCCCCACGCGAAAGACCACCTGTTCGATCGCGCCGTCGCCGATCATGCGCCGGCTGACGGGCTTGAAGCCCATGACCCTGCGGTAAAAGGAAATAGATCGTTCCAGGTCGGTGACGCGCAGAGCCACGTGCTCGATCATGGTCTTCATTTCATCCACCTCTCTTGTAGGGCCTCATTCCTCGTAGGCCCAAACGATCCCGGCCTCCGGGCCAGGCTCGGCGCCACCTCGGCCGGCTCGCCGTTCAGCGTGAACGAGACAACTCTTTTTTCGGACAGAGCCACGCGCACATACCCTCCGAATATCATTCGACGATACGGCGACCACCCAAGCGAGCGACCTCAAAATTGGGGAATACAAAAGAATTTATAGCACGGGCGCGGGCCTTGCGCATCAGAACCCTCACCCCGCTATATCTTGTGCAGCTCGGGGAGAAGTTCGCTCGAAATCAGCCTCATGCTATGGAGCGCGGCCGAGAGCGGCATGCCCGCCCAGTGAGTCCGGATGACGAGGTGGTTCACCCCGATTTCCTCCCAGTAGGGCTTGAGTTGTTCGTAACACTCCTCGGGGGAGCCGAGAATAAAGCGGTCCTTCAAAAGCTCGTCGAAGGCCAGATCGAAACTCTCCCCCTCGGGCATGGCCTCGTCCTGCCCCCATTTGAAATAGTCCTTGTACTTCCCGCTGAGGTAGGGGCCGCACATCTCAAGAGCTTCCCTGCGGTCCCGGGCGCAGAATACCTCCTTGATGATGGGAAGCTCCTTGGGAAACGGCTTGCCGCATCGCTCAAGCTCGGCCTTGTAAAGGACAATCTGGCGCAGATTCGTCGCCGTCGTCGAATGCGGGCTGACGAACCAGGCGTCACCCAGGCGGGCGGCCCGCTCGACGGCCCTGTCGCTGTTCGCCGCGATCCAGATCGGGGGGCCCGGCTTCTGGACGGGCCGGATGTTCATGGTCACGCCGTCGAGCTTGCAGACTTCACTCTCGTAGGTGATGTCCTCCTCGGTCCAGAGCCGCTGGACGAGTTCCAGGCACTCCTCGAACCGGGCGACGCGCTTTCCCCTGGGCACCTGAAAGGCGTTGAACTCCACCTCCCGGTAGCCGAGGCCCACCCCGAAGATGAAATTCCCCCGGGCGATCACATCGAGGGTCGCCACCGTCTCGGCGACGTAGACCGGGTTGTGGAGGTTGATGAGCAAGATGCCCAGACCGATGGTCATGTCCCCCGCCTCGGCGGCGAGCCGCGCCAGGAACGGGACAATCTGGAGCTGTTTGTTGTTCCCCTCGTTCAGGTAGTGCTGACCGGTGAAAAGCGAGTCCCAGCCGCCATCCCGCGCGTGGCGGACCATGACGTAGTGCTCCTCGAGGGCGCTCACCATGTCCGTTTCGAGATATTGTTGGTTCGTGAAAAACAGGCCGACCTTCACCGGAGCGCCCTCCTATATTTTTCGTTTTAGATGCTTCCGTTGGAATGCGGGATTAGGAACCAGCCTATCCGGCAAGAGCTTGTCTGACAAGAAGGCTCCGGCTGACAAGAAGGGCCGGGGGAAAGAAGGGTCCGCTGCCGGAAGGTGGTCTGGATGAACCCCGAGGCGCCCTACCTCTGGGACTCGGGCGACTCCGACATGCCCGCCTACCAGCCCCTTTGCGACGCCGTGCATGAAGTCGGAAACCTCGGCCAGCTCGCCCGCGCCGTCGATACGCTGTTTGACTACAGATAGAATCTCCGGGGCCCTGGGCCCCCCACCCGCCTTTAACCAGAGGAAATTGCTGCCGTGAACTTCGTTCGCCTGTACACCGACGAGGCGTGAAGTCTCATTTCGATGATGTCGAGGAGGAGTCGAGAGCCGAGGTCAGGGCCGCGATCATGCATCTCATTTGACCCGCCCCGGAGAAATTACCGTCGTAAATCTTGATAAATCAGTCATGTTAGCTCACTATATAAATACTTAAATTCTCGCCCGATATAGGTTTTAACCGTGGCCCGACTATTTTTGTCTTTCAACTATGCCGACTATCAAAGCGCGACAATCGTAAACACCGCCTGTAAATTCAAGCGGGTGGCCAGTACCATCTTCCTGGACGAGGCGATATGGAACGGAGCCCATAAAAAGGGTGAGGCCGGCATCCGGGAGTTGATTGACACCGCCGTTTCGCGCTCGGACGTTACCGCTTTTTTAATCGGTCGAACCACCTTTTCCAACAAATGGTGCCAGTACGCCCTACGGCAGTGCATCGAGAGGAAAAAGGGAGTGTTCGGCATCTACCTGCCGAATCAGATGAGCCCCAGAAGGTCGGATTGGCTCACGGGAAAAGGGTTTCCAGTTCATGAGTGGGAAAGTAACAACTTGAAATACTGGATAATCTCCTCGGTTCAGAAGTCACTGACAAAAGCCTCATAGGCCCCGGCGCAGTCCTTCTTTTCCAGCTTTGCCTCCATTTCCGGCGCCCTCGCCGGTTGCCGCCAACAGGTTTTCAAACCCTTCTTCGGTACGGCTCCAGGCGCGATTCTAAAAGCCTCACCACCCATTGGCTAAAAACCTCAACATCCACTCAGCGGCAGGAACGGACCGTTCTCCATCAGACCAGCCGGTAGACGCCCGGATGCTCCTCGGGATATTTCTGGAGAATCTCGATGTCGTGGCCGGGGAAGATGAGAGTGGGTTTATCGGCGAGCGCCTTCACCGTGTCGAAAGCGGCGAGGCAATCATCCACATGGACGTGGATGCCCGGAGGTATCATCGATTCGAGGCTCCGAAAAACATAGGCGGCGTCAACGGCGAGTACCGCCCAGCCCTCTCCGGTACGAACGCGGACGATCTGAAGGCCTGGGGTGTGACCCCCGACGGGGTGGACGGTGACACCGGGGGCGATCTCGGCCTCGCCGTCGAGTAGATGGAGGCGTCCCTCGCTCTCAAGCCCGGCGGCGTCCTCCAGGTCGGCGGTGAAATGCCGCAAGAAATGGTAGTCGCTCTCGGGAGCGCGCCAGTATTCAAGCTCCCGCCGCTGGAGGTGAAACTCGGCGGCCGGGTAGAGGCGCGAGGCCGAGAAATGATCCCAATGCAAATGGCTGAGAATCACCCGGCTCACGTCGGCGGGCGCGAGACCGAAGGGCGATAAAAGGTCACGAGGCCGGCGGTAGTCCTCGAATCCGATATAACGC
>JAPYQX010000216.1 GCA_029937135.1 Nitrospinota bacterium | reverse complement strand
CATAAGGAGTGGTACCACTATCGGGGGCAGGTCAGTCTGGCTCGACCGACCCTTATCTTTCCACCGGTAAAAAGAAGGAAATTGAGCGGGAATTTAAAGATGAGATGAAAAAACTCATTAAATAAATTTGAGTGCCTCCGAGAATCTCCGATGTCTTCCTCATTGACATGGCTTTAAACATGGATGTAGAAACGGGTTCCTGATTTTTCTTTTGTCCGGCCGGGGAAGGCGAATTCATGCCGCTCATTGAAGAAATTCGCAGCCGAAATGTTCGGGCAGGTGTAATGGACCTGGGCTATGTAGGCCTTCCTCTTTGTTTGGAGTTTGTCCGCGCCGGTTATCAGGTGGTGGGACTGGATTCCGACGTGAAAAAAGTGGAATCCCTCCGCAAACGCACTTCCTATATCACGGATATATCAAATGAGGATTTGATCGAAGCTTTCGATACGGGAAGGTTCGAGGTCACATCGGATCAAGCGAGTATCTCAACGGTTCATACCCTGAATATTTGTGTTCCCACGCCCTTAAATAAATCGGGAACCCCTGATCTTTCCTTCGTCAAGTCGGCGCTTCAATCCATCGAACAAAATCAGAGGCCCGGTCAACTTTATATTCTCGAGAGCACGACCTATCCGGGAACGACCGAGGAGGCTCTCCTCCCGGTGCTCTCCCGGGACGGCGAGATGGAGGCCGGAAAAGACTTTTTCCTGGCTTTCTCTCCCGAGCGAATCGATCCGGGTAATTCCGAATTCAACACCCGGAATATACCCAAGATAGTCGGTGGGGTGACGGAGGCCTGTACGGAATGCGCCGCCGCGCTTTACGAAAACTGTGTCGATACTATTGTTCGGGTTAAATCTCCCCGGGTGGCCGAGATGGTGAAGCTTCTCGAGAACACTTTTCGAAGCGTGAACATCGGCCTTGTGAATGAGCTTGCCAAGATGTGCCATAACCTCGATGTGAATATTTGGGAAGTCATCGACGCGGCCAAGACAAAACCGTTCGGGTTCATGCCCTTTTATCCGGGTCCCGGTCTGGGGGGGCATTGCATTCCCGTTGATCCGATTTACTTGTCATGGAAGGCGCGTCAAATGGGTTTTGAGGCGCGATTCATCGATCTTGCCGATCAGGTCAACTCCTCGATGCCTCTATTCGTTGTCGATCTCGTCGTCAAGGCGTTGGGCGATAAAGGAAAGGCGCTTAACAACTCATCGGTCCTCATCCTCGGAATCACCTACAAGGCGGATGTCAACGATGTCCGTGAAAGCCCCGCGCTCGATGTCTGGCAGCTTCTCTCATCCAGGGGCGCGCGGGTCAGCTATCACGATCCCTTTGTGGAGTCCATGGAGTTTCAAGGGACTGTTCATGCGTCCAAACCACTGACTCCTGAAATACTTTCAGAAGCCGATTGCAGTGTTCTTCTCGTCGCTCACAAATCATTGGATTTTGATATGGTTTGTGAACATTCCCCCTGCATTGTCGACACCCGCAACGCTCTGAGCGGCTATTCTTCGGACGGAAGAATCTATAGACTCTGATACGTTTTTGCGGCTGGCCCGGCACTGGAAATGCGGCCGGCCCAAAATTGCAAATAAGTAATTATTATTCAATAAGTTGTGGCGGGCCGATATCGGAGCGGTGGCGGTTGACATCGAGAGTGGCTTCGGATTTAATCCCCGCCTACGCCAATTGGGCGTATTTTTTCTTGAACCAGCCTGGCCAGCCAAAAGGCCGGAGGATTTTCCGTTGAGGATGTATCAGCCGACGAAGTTCATGACGAAGGAAAGGGCCGCCGAGGTCCAGAGGTGGGTGTTGATGGACGCCGAAGGGCAGACGCTCGGGAGGCTGGCCACCAAGGTTGCGGTTCTCCTGAGGGGCAAGCACCGGCCCGAATGGAGTCCGCATGTTGATTGCGGCGATTTTGTCGTTATCGTCAACGCCGAGAAGGTGGTGATGACCGGTTTGAAAAGCGAGCAGAAAAAATATTTCCGGCATTCGGGATATTTGGGCCACATGAAAGAGATTACGGCCGGGAAGTTGCTTGAACTCCATCCCGAAAGGGTGCTTCAATTCGCGGTGAAGGGAATGCTTCCCAAAACGAAACTTGGCCGCGCGATGTTTAAAAAACTGAAAGTATACGCGGGGGACTCGCATCCCCATGAGGCGCAAAAGCCCGAGTTGATTTCCGCTACCTAGTTATCAGGCAGGTAGTTGATGTGGACATGAATCGGGCTCAAGGAGCCCCAGGGAGCTAAATTCAGACATGGCTACGACAGTAACGAAATATTATGCCACAGGAAAAAGGAAGACCTCGGTTGCCCGGGTATGGATATCGCCGGGCGATGGCAGGATGCTTATCAACAATAAGCCTGTGGATGAATATTTTCTTCGGGACACCTCTCTCATGATCATCAAGCAGCCCTTTGAGCTCACGGGGACGTGGGGTCGGTTCGATGTGCGCGCTTCGGTCAAAGGCGGCGGCCTCTCGGGGCAAGCCGGCGCTGTCCGGCATGGTATTACCAAAGCGCTCCTCGAAGTCGACCCCGGCTATCGTGCGACCTTGAAAAAAGCGGGCCTCATCACCCGGGACTCCCGAGTGAAGGAGCGCAAGAAATATGGGCTCAAGGGCGCCCGCAAGAGCTTCCAATTCTCCAAGCGTTAACTTCCAGAAACACTAAGTACTTGTTTTTAAGGGGGTTGGTTAATTCCAACCCCCTTTTTTATTGTTTACAGATCGTTCACAGACGCTTGACCACCCATAGATTCCAGTTCACAATATTCACAGATTCTTCCCAGAGTTCGATTTTGGAGGGTTCTGTGATACGAAAAATAAAAAGTAAGGGTAAAACCGGGAAATCCCCTAAAAACCCCTCAGATGGTCGGAAAACCCCCGTAAACGGTAAGTCTGAGGGGTTCTACGAGAACACCCACATCCTCCGTGACGGAAACATTCTTCTCTACACACGACCCGACACCCAAAAACCTGTTTTCTATGCGCGGATGAAATTCCCCAAACGCAAGGGATATATCGTCCGGTCCACCAAATCACAGAATTTCGCGGATGCGATCATTTTCGCGGAAGAAGAATATGACGATCTCAGGTTACGTCATAAACAAGGACTCAACCTCTCGATCACAACATTTTCGCAACTTTGGGAAATTTGGTGGAAAAACACGAAAAATCTGGTTTCCGTGCATCGTCAGAAATTTCACGAGGGAACCGCGAGAAGGTATTTTCTCCCGTTTTTCGGGGACAAAAATTTAGAAAATATCAGGGACTCCGCAATTGAAGAATATTGGGTCTGGAGGATGAATTACTGGAAAAACGAAAACAAAATTCGGGAAGCGAAAAAGAAAAATCTATTTACCCGAAGTACCCCTTCAAATCAGACCTTGAGAATGGAGGGACAGTCCCTTCGTCAGATGTATAACTGGTCCCAGAGGATGGGGTACGTCAATGTCGTTCCACAAATCAAATCACCCAAACCCCACCAGACGAGATCGCACGGAACCGTTTATGCGAATAGACGACCCAATTTCACATTGGAAGAATGGGAAAAACTCACCGGGTTCATGAGAAGTTGGGTGGGGAATGAGAAAAAATACACTGGAGGAAAGGGGAAACCTCATAAACTCCATTATTTCCAGAGAGAACTTTTAAGAAACTATGTCCTCATTATGGGGAATTTTGGTTTTCGTCCAAATGAATCCAGACAAATAAGGTGGAGAAATGTTTCAACCTTTGAGAGTGAGGGTAAAGAAATCTTAAATGTCGAAGTTCATCCATCCACAAAAACAGGAAGTAGGGAAGTTTATGCGGATGCGAAAGCGGTTAGTGTTTATTTTGAAAGGGTGAAAAAACTTACTGGATATTCTTCTCCAGATGATTTCGTATTTTGTGATCAGGACGGAAATCAACTTTCTGAGAGTGCATTTTCCAAAACCTTCAAAAAATTATTGAAGGACGCAGGATTACTCAAAAATGCGGAAGGGAAGGAAAGAACCCTATATTCACTTCGTCATACTTATGCAACATTTCGGATAGAACTTGGGGAATTAAATCCAGAGGAACTCGCAGACATGATGGGAACCTCCCCGCAGAATATATACAATCACTATCGACACTCTCAAATGCGAAAAAATGCATCAAAACTGACAAAACGATAATCAACCTGATTTGAGAGTCCTCATTTTACTGTTATGATATTTTCATTGAAAATTTAAACGAATAGAATAAGTCCATGTCCAAACTGACCCTCCAACAACTTGAATCCTTCCTTTGGGAAACTGCGGATATTCTCCGTGGGGATTAGGGGTGGTCCGAAAAGGGTTGGAAACCCTTCCCTGTGGAGGCATGGACCTTCCGACATCCCTCCCGTCAGATAGTAGATTTTATTGTTTCATTCTGGTGTAATTCCACTCTGGTTCCAGTGTTCCTCTCATCCTTCCTCCAACAGTCCTCTGTAAAAAAGAGGGTTTAGAAGTGATTCTCAAATCCCAGATTCGAAAACTTGGATTGATCATCTTGGTCAATTGAGAAATGGTGAAAAAAAATGATTGAAGTGGTGAGTATGGATGAATTTGACCGGAAAACTTTGGGTGGGGTTCCACTCAGAAGGAAGATGGACGTTTTCGAAGGAGTTCCATACGAGTGTGGTTGTGGAGAGACACATCTATTTTCCTCATCCCAGACACGGGTTTTCTGTGAACTTGGTGGTAGAGATTATGTGTTTTGGTGTCACAACGAATATCTCACTTTAATTAAAATTAAAGGGTTTTCCCCCTTTAAGTGCAAATCATTGTTAAGTGCAAAGGTGATCGATCCTATTGAAGACAAAAACAGACAAAAAGACAGAATGTCGGACGAAGAATCGGAAGTTGAGTTTCTGTGAAATATTCAAGAAGTATTCACCATATGTTGTATAAGGATGAAAATTAATCCTCATCCTGTGTTCCCGTAGTCCTCTGCTAATAGAGGGTTTTGGAATGATGAACAAATCCCTTCTCAAGAAACTTGGATTGATTGTTGTGGTGGTCACACTGGTTTTCAGTGTGTCCCAGGGTGCGTGGGGTGGGTATCAGGAAGGAAAGGATGCTGGAAGACTGGGTGACTATGCAACTGCGTTGAAAGAGTTGAGACCTCTTGCAGAACAGGGACATGCAAAAGCGCAATACAATCTGGGTAATATGTATCTAAGAGGAGATGGTGTTCCAAAGGACTACTCCCTTGCGGTCAAGTGGTATCG
>JAPYQX010000525.1 GCA_029937135.1 Nitrospinota bacterium | reverse complement strand
CATCCCGACACCACCGAACCGAGAACAAATATCCAGAAATAGCGCGATATGGCCGTTTTCATCCTCCATTCTCTCCCTCTGGATATTTTTCCGGATTTTTATCCGATACAGGCTCCGAGGTCCGCTCCCTGACCCGCGCCATGAGGTGCTCGACACGGTCCCGAAAATCGGTGTCCGCGATTTTCCCCGCCTCCTCCCGAACAGCGATTTCATCGTCCGAGGTGATGGCCGCGTCCAGCGGCAACTCTCTGGAAGCGTAGCTCTTATGAGAGCCGCGATCTATCCCGGCCCCTTCAGCACCCCCCTGGCCCGCCTCAAACCTTATTTCCTCTATTTTTTGCCCTGCCAGACCTTCATTGAGCTTCGCCCGAATCTCCTCGCCCATCAAATGAAGTTCCTGCATCCAGGCAGGATTGGAAACCTCGACCCGGAGACGGCCATTGCCCAGCGAAACGGGATGGGCAATTTGCGCCACGGCCTCCCCCACAGCTTCCTCCCAGATGCGAAAGACTAAATTTCCAGAGAGATGACGGCCCCATTTTTCGCTCCGGCGCAATTCGGAGAAAACCCGCGAGATATCTCTCGGCTGGCGGCGCCCCGGTTGACGCCGTCCGGCGGCGCTCATAATTTCTCCTCTCCGGCTTTCACCGGTGCAGACTCGGCTTTCACCGGCGCCGCCTCGGCGCCGGCACCCTCTCCGAGAAGGGACGCGATTTCCTTCATCGCTTTGTCGATAATCCGAACGCTCGATTCCCTGACGTTTTCGATAGCGAGTTCCTCATCCAGCATCAGGGGCGGCCCGAAGCTCACCTCGATATCGACGCCTCGGCGCGGAATGGTTTTCCCGACGGGAACCACCCGGTTGGTGCCCTTGAGGGCGATGGGAATAACGGTCGGCCTCGCCGAGCGAATGAATTTTCCCACCATCCGGTTGCCCGGTCCCAGTTTCCCGTCCTTGCTGCGCGTTCCTTCGGGATAAATAATCACCTGATCGGCGCGGATAAAATTTTCTACGGCTCGAATCCCTCCGATATCGGCCTTGCCGCGCTTGATTGGAAAAGCGCGCAACTTGGAGAGCCACCACCCGATAACGGGGATTTTGAGAATTTCCTCCTTCGAAATCTGGCGG
>JAPYQX010000524.1 GCA_029937135.1 Nitrospinota bacterium | reverse complement strand
ATCCAGGGGTCCGTGGCCTGCGCCCAGCGCGGACCCCAGATGCGGAAATCGACGCCCTCGTCCGTCAGCCCCGAGAAGATGCGCTCCCTGAAGGCGTGATAGCCGCCGATGAAGGCCACGTCTGCCCGGAAGGGGGCCAGCTCTTCATCTGTGAAGCGGGCTTCGAATTCAGATGGGTCGTAGGCGTGAGGGAGGGCGATGACGTTCTCGAACCCGTAGGTCTCGAACTCCTCGCCGAAGTAAGTGTCCTTGGTGATGAAAAGATCATAGGCAGAGATCAGATCGAAGGGCAGGGGCGGAGTGTAGGCGCCGAAGGGGTTGTCCGGAAAAAAACAAACCGTCCGGCAGCCGCTCTCGCGGCGGATTCGCTCCAGGGTTCCGGGGGCGACGTAGCCTCCCCGATGAACGAGGAGCAGGTCGATCTCTTCACTGATGCATTTTTCCGCGAGGCGGTTGTTCATCCACCGGACCCACGGCTTGCGAAAGTTTGAGTAGAAAAAACTTTTCCGGCGGTAGTAGAAAACCTCGGCGCTGTGGCCGAGGGAGGTGATTCCGAGATAGAAGCCATAGGGTTCGTTCGAGGGCTGAAAGCTCTGATCGTTCGTACAAAAAAGAACCTTCATCGCGCCTCGTCCCGCCCGGGGGTGTCCCGCTCCATCCGGCCGGCTTCCTCCTCGAGGTCGCCGAGGTTGTCGATGGAGACCCATCTTTCGTGGATTTCGTAGCCGAGGACGGGATTCCCCTCTTTCATGGCCGCCTTGATGAGATCGGGCATGTAAAACTCCTCGTCCGGAGGAACGAGGTCGAGCACATCGGGGTTGACGACGTAAATCCCGCAGTTGATCTGACAGGTCCGGGCCGGGCGCTCGACGATGGCGGTGATCCGGTCCCCGTCGGTCTCGACGACGCCGAAGGGTACCGTCTGCGTGTAGGGCCGGATGCCAACGGTGATCACCGCCTCCTTTTTCCCGTGCCACTGGTAGAGGTCGCGAAAGTTCAGGTTGGTGATGATGTCAGCGTTCATGACGAGGACCGGCTCGGAGATTCCGAACTGATCGCGCGCCAGCCGCGCGGGCCCGGCGGTTCCGAGGCGGCGCTCCTCGCGGGAGTAGTGGATGTTGACCCCGAAGC
>JAPYQX010000215.1 GCA_029937135.1 Nitrospinota bacterium | reverse complement strand
GCCGGGGTATGTTTCAGACACCGATCGCCGCTTGATTAGGAATTCGCCATGCACACCCTCGTATTTCCGGATCTACCTCGGCACCTAAGTGAGCGGTTCACAGAACTTGCAAGGAAGGCAGGGATTAGGGATTTCACCTTCCACGATCTGCGCCACACATTTTGCTCTCGGCTGGTGATGGCTGGCGTGGATATCAGAACTGTACAGGTATTGGCTAGGCACAAAGAAATTCGTATGACCCTTCGGTATAGCCACCTATCGGATGATCATACAAAACAAGCTATAGAGCGGTTAAATCCCAGTGAGACCGGCACCCCAACCGGCACCAACCTTTTGAAGGTTTTGTAAGATATTGAAATCGTTGCCAGAAAATGAAAAGTGGGTTAGCCCCCCACGCATTCCCGCCAATCAAATCAAAGAGTTGTAGAATTTCCACCCGCAAAAATACTAAAGAATACGCACTGGCACGAACCTATGAAATGGAAGTGGGAATCGATTCCCCAGACAGGGAAATATGGACGGGGATTTTAGTTGAAATTGGAGCGGTATATATTTCGGGAAACCTCAGCGGGACCTAAAAACACCCGCACTCACCCCACACGGGGAATTACCTCCCGTGCCAGCAGATCGATAATCCTGAAGCGCTCCTCAAGAAGAAACGGCATCGCGACCAAAAAGGTCTCAACCCCCAGGCCGGCGACCTCTTCAAAGCGTTCGATTACATCGGATTCGGTTCCCACGATACCGAAGCGGTCGAGGAGATAGTCCGTCACACGCTCGGAGTTCTTATTTTTGAATCCGACATCGCTCTCGTTATAGTTTTCCCTGAAATTCTTGACTCCGGCCAGATGCTCCTCGGGAACGGCGTTATAGGCCACGCGGAAATTATGGTTGGCCCGCGTGCACATGCGCGGGCGGGTGGCGTTTCGCACCGCCTCGCGGTCGGGACCGAAATTGACGACCCCGTCCATCCAGATCGGAGTTGTCCCCTGCTTGCGCCCCGCCCGCGCCTCTCCCTTGGCCACACAGCCCCACACCCAGTCGATCACATCGGGAGAGAGGCCTGCCCCGACGATGAGGCCGTCCGCCAGTTCACCGCCGAGAGCCAGCATCTTCGGGCCGTCCGCAGCGAGGAAAATCGGAAGATCTGGCTTTCGCCAGTTCGAGCGCAACTCCTGTCCCTCGTAGGTCACGGGCTCCCCGTCGAGAAGTGCTCGCAGGACCGTTAGCGTCTCGCGCATTCCTGCGAGGTTCACGAATTTTTTTCCGAGAAGGTAGAGCGCCGTGTCGCCTGACCCGATGCCGAGCACGGTGCGCCCCCCGGCGATATGATCGACAGTGGCGAAGGCGTTCGCCGTCACCGTGAGATGTCTGGTGACGGGGTTGGTGACGCAGGCGCCGACGGCGGAGGTCCGGGTCGCCTGGGCGGCCAGGGTCATGACCGGAAAGAGATCGAGGATGCGGAAATGGGAAAGTGAAACCGTGTCCGAAAAAAGAAGGGGATCGAACCCCATGTCCTCAGCCCTTCGGACGAAATCCATGAACTCGTCGATGGGCGGGAACTCCTTCAAGGGGCCGATATGAAGACCAATTTTCAACTAAATTCTCCTCACGACAATCGGACTCGAAAAACGAACGTCCTCGTTTCCAATCTTCATATAAAAAACCGCCGGGACAATACCCCATTTCCCCGTACGGGGTTTCACTTCACTAGAAAAATTCCGGCCGCTGCTGCTCAAGGAACCGAACTTCCGCCATCGTTTCTTACTTTTTCTTTTTCTTCTTTATCAGGTGCATCACAACGGAACCTGGCTCCGGAACCAGGGGGTGTTTAATTTTTCGAGTGGCGAATACGATTTGTCCGTTTTCGTCGATATTGATTTCTATTTTTTGTCCATCCTTGAGATTCTTGAGGACGATCAGATTTTCTTTTTCCTCGACGATTTCATAGTGGACCGGCAATATATCGTCGAAACTGAATATAAACCCCCGGGGGCTTTCCACCAGTTTGATTTCCATATTTTTCTTATACAGATCAATCACGAATTCAAGGATAAACCTATTCACTTTTTCATTTTTTGGATCGTTCGCGGTTCCCTTCTCGGAAACAGCCCATTTTCCCTCTATCGGATGAACGGCAGGTGCGTCATCACCACATCCCTGAAGGAGAAACCCGAAAAGCAATAGTGCTGCCAATAGCGGAATTACTCGATTGCCGATCCCCATATTTTTCATTTTACAAACTCCGGCAAAAGGAATTTTACCACCCCAAATTCGGCGGCAATCGCTGTTAAAGCACACGGAAACCCGCATCCTCCTCTAAAGAGCGCTCCCCAAATCAGGGGGGGGGGGGGGATCTCCCCCCCCCCCCCCCCGCGGAGGATATATCTGTTTCAATGAAATTCAACAATAAATCAGCTCCTGACCTTTTTGACAAAAGCGGCGACAGCCTCCCCCAGCGCGGCGGGCCGATCTTCCTGGGCATAGTGGCGCGCCTTCAGCGTGATTTCGGTCTGGTTCGGCCACTGGCGGCAAAACTCGCGCGCCGCCCCGGCGAGGGCATGTCCCTCCTCGCAGTTGATGAATAGCTTTGGCAACCCATCGCTCGCGCAAAGAAAATCGCTGTAACGCTTGACCAGCGCATGGTTGTCGGCGGGCTCGCCCTCGAAGGGGATCTCCCGCGGCCACTGGAGGGTCTGCCTGCGTTTCTGATGGTCTTCGGTGGGTTTCCGGTAGACGTTTTTTTCCTCTTCGGTGAGATCGCGGATGATACCCATCTCGAAGAGCATCTTCTCGACAAAAAAGTTGTCTTTCATCACCATGTCCTCGCCGTCGGGGCCGCGCATTTTCTTAAAAGCCGCTACGCGCTGGTCCGTCATGTCGGACCAAAAACGGGGGCGCACCATCGACTCCAGATAGGCGATGCCCTTCACCTGTTCGGGATATCTACAGGCGCGATAAAATCCAAGTGCCGCGCCCCAGTCGTGCAGTACAAAAATAGCGTTTTCCACCGCACCCGACTTCTCGAACCACTCGTCCATATAGGGGATATGATCGGCGTAGCGCAGTTTTCCGCCCGGAATATTGTCCGAGTCCCCGTGGTTCATCAGGTCCGGCGCGAGGCAGCGGCCGAGGCCCTCCAGATGAGGGATGACGTTGCGCCAGAGATAAGAGGTCGCGGGAGTTCCGTGCAGAAATACGATGGGGTCCCCTTCACCCGCCTCGACATAGGCCATTTGGGCGTCGAGCACCTTCAGGCGCTTGCGTGGGTAGGGGTCTATAGGCGAGATCTCGTTTGAAACCATCTTCAACCTCTATAAGGCTTGTTTATATATGGCTCATTCCGAAAACGAACGCAACAAATTTTATTTTTTTGGCCCGAGAACATGCGGCTTACCCGAGGGGCCGAACAGGAAAACCTTTCCCCGGGCGGATTCATAACCGAGTTCGACAAGGCGGCTCCCGCCTCCGTCCAGGGTCGCGATCTCGCCCCTTCCGTCCGGATTCGCGAGCAAGGAAATCACTTTTTTCCCTTTGCGATTGTACGCAAAGATACTGCCACGACCCCTGCCGGAGCTGCCTACCTCGACTACTCTTTTCCCCATGTAATTACCGGTGGTTATTTTTCCGTGACCTTGCTTAGTCGAACCCAAGGAAACCACCTCTCTCTGAACCAAATTAAAAACGGAGACCTTCCCCTGGCCATTATCAAGAGCATGTAAAAAGACCGCTTTTTTTCCTTTTGCGTTATGGGTGATAATCTTACCGCCTTCGTTTAATCCATCAATCAGGGAGATTGATATGACCCCTTTTCGATTATATGTATGTATCGCTCCCCCGCCTTTTTCGGTGGTGCCTAGTCCGACCGTCACCTTCCCCTTGGAATTATAGGTGATAAGGTTGCCATAACCGCTCCGCCTCTCAACGCCCAAAGAAACCCTCGGCTTTCCCTTGGCGTTGTAGGCGGTAAAATTGCCGTCGCCTTTCTTGGTCGACCCCAGCCAGATTACTTTTACGCCACCCGGACTGAACGTGCTGATTACCCCGCCGCCTCCCGAGGTAACTCCCAGGGTGGTCGTTATTCTCCCCGTCCTGCCATAAGTGGCGATTTTCCCTTCCCCCTTGGCGGCTCCCATCCTCGAAAGAATCAGGCCTTTTTCACCGACGACCACAAATTCCTTGGCTTGCAGCCGATCATATACCCGGGCCGGGAGGAGCTGAAAAACAACGAACACCAATACGGCCCATATTCCAACCCCGGCCAATCCTGTCTTAAGGCGCCGGTTTGCACGCTCCAGACGCGCCAGCCTTTCCTCAACATCCATGATTAGCTCCTGTCTCTAAGAACCTATTAGATGAAAAAATTCCCTCAGGCCATTCCAAACCGGATGGCCAAAGGTCGCGCCCCGGGACTCAGACCATCCTGCCTCTTCCCTCGACGGGAAGTTCGTCCACCACATCGCCGTTTTTGGTGATGTATAGCTTATCGTGAAGATTTACGGAGGAGCAGACATGATTGGGGATAATCTCGATCTTTTCCCCGATTTTCGGAATGGGCCCCTCTCCCTGCGGAACGAGGACGCCGTGTTCCTCGCTCATTCGGTCTAGCCGAAGATGGGGATGACCGACCACCACTCCGAAGCCGGGAGGAGTGAACTGGCTCGCGATCCGATCACTGCTCAGTGATTTTACGCCCGCGTCAACGACAAGGCGATCCCGGTGGCGAGATACCACCGTCGCCAAAATGGTATAGGCGCAGTCCTCGTAGTCGGCGGCCCCCATCGAAACCATGCTCACGTCATAGAAAACAAAAGTGCCCGGGCGAAGCTCCGTGACGCCCGGCGCCCCGCCAAAACGGGCAAGAGGGGTGCTCCCGATGCTGACCTCCTCGACCTCGAACCCGCTTTCCCTGAGAAGGCGCGCCGATTCTAGACAGGCGCCGCTCTCCTGGCGGGCCATATCGGGAAGCTCCTCCAGGCTTTTCACCCCTCGGTCCATCCCCCCGTGGGTGAGAACTCCGGTGAAGCGAATTCCAGGCAAATCGGAGATACGTCGTACAAGGGCAACTACCTCCCCCCCCGGGGGCAGCCCTATCCGCTTCAGGCCCGAATCGATCTCCACGAGCAGGCGAACGCTCTGGCCCCTCGCGCTCGCCGCGGAGGAGAGGCCCTCGGCCACCTCGAAGGAATCCGTCGTGCAGGCCATCCGGAGTCGCTCGTTCAAATCGAAAAACCGCCGGAGCTTTTCCTCCCCGACCACGGGATAGGCGAGCAG
>JAPYQX010000214.1 GCA_029937135.1 Nitrospinota bacterium | reverse complement strand
GTGCCCTCCTCCGCCCAAGGTAGTATCCAAGGACACAGCTCCTGGAACTGGTGACAGGAAGTCCAAGACTTCCCGAACCATGACCGGAACGTGAGACGCGGTCATATTTTTCTCAAGGAAGGAGGGCCGCCGAAAGAGACGGTCTCCCTCCGATGATTGGATTCTCAAGGTGGTCGTCACAAAAGCCCCCCCTTATGAAGCTTTGCGCCGTAATGCTCTGAACCGAGATTTAAAACTCTAACTCTATCGGGCCCTCGCCCTCGCCGGTTGTTTCAAGCTCCGGAGGCTCCTCCTGCATCATTTGCTCCCAGCGCTCCCGGCCCCAAATCTCGAACTTGCTCTCAAGGCCAACGATGACGGCCTCTTTTTCGATTCCCGCCGCTTCCCTCAAGCGGGCGGACACCAAGATTCTCCCCTGCTTATCGATTTCAACGGGAACCGCTTTCCCGTACATCTGTCTTACATAGCGGCGGACACTCTCCCGGTGGGTGGGCAAATCGCGAAACCGCTCACTAAACCTTCTCTGCCACTCCTCCTGGGGATAGGCGAAGATGCACCCGTCCATATCCAAAAGAATGAGCCGATCCCCGAAATTCGCATTCAGATAATCCCTGAACCGGGCGGGGATACTTACGCGACCCTTCGCGTCTATTGAAACTACATGGGAGCTAATCAGCATCGCTTGGCTTCCCCACTGCTCCCCACTTTTCCCCACCAATGAATTCACATATAAACCCTTGCCAGGGGAGTGTCAACACGAAATTCGTGAAATTCAAGGAAAATCAAATATTTTCAGTGATTTTTGAGAGATGGAACACATTTTTTCAGGAGGGAGGGCTGTAGCGAATAAAAAACGATAAATACAAATTGTATCGCTATATTCCTCGAAATAAGAAAAAAAACACCATATATTGTATGGGTGGTGAAAAGTGGGGAATTATTTTCAAAAGAAAATCGGGAAAAATCTCAGGAAAAATTTAAAATTCAAGCCGCCTGGCGATTAGCATTCATTTCAGCCCCGCCTCAAGCGCGAAAACCGAATTAGCCCCACCAGGCCGAAGCAAACAGCAGCGCCGCCACCTCGACTATTTCTCCGGCCGCCGCGTGGACATCCCCTCGGCACTCCCGGCCCTCGATGGCTCGCCTCAGCCCCATCAGGGCTAATCCCGCCCCCAGCGCGGCCACGGCCCCCCCGACGAACCCGAAAAACCAGGCACACCACGAAAGACCAGAGAAAGGCCGCGTGCGCCTCATTGGCCGTGGCCTCGGCCGTGAATTCCCCGGCTTCTTCCGTCGGCTCGCCCGCCCCGGGTATCTGAACCAGCAAATAAGCCATCGCCGCCCGGCCGAGGGTGGGGGCGAGTATCAGGGCAGACCATCTCCCCTCCGCTGACAGGGAAAGAAGAACGGAAAATTTAAGGAGGAGAATCCCCATCATGGCGGCCCCGCCCGGGGTAGCAACCGGAGAGTCTCCGCCGCCGTAGAGCCCATCGGCGAGCGCACCCACCGCCCGGAGCGGAACCCCGCCCGAAAGGAAAATCAAACCGGCGATGAGAATCGCGTCCCGGACGGCCAAGGGAAAAACGAAAGCCAGCGCTCCATCGCCCGCGGCCAGAATGAGGCCCATTACCAGGCCCACGAGAGGAAAGCGCCTCAGCGCCGAGCGCGCTTCGCCGGGGCCATACTCCTCCGGCGGGGCGGGCCAGGGAATGATTGTGAGAAATCGGTTGGCTAGGGCATAAGCCTTCACGGTGAGAGCTCCCATGAAGTTAATCGGGTGGCATGTCGTGGCGCGGATAAAATCCAGCGCGGCGGGACCGCCGGGCAGGCTCTCCCGGAGGGGCCGCTTGGCCAGGGCCTACCGTCCGGGGCCGGCCCGTCCGATTCTACCAAATTCCTTCGGGTTGCGGGGCTAGAAGATGTGTTCCTCGGCGGGGAATATGCCGTCCCGGACTTCCTGACAAAAACGCTCCATCGCCTCCAGCGCGTCCCCCCCGAGATCGGCATAGACCTTGACAAATTTGGGTGTGAAATCCTGAAAAAGATTCAGCATGTCCTGGGTGACAAGCACCTGTCCGTCGCAGTCGAGCCCCGCGCCGATGCCGATGGTGGGGATGTCTACCTCCCGGGTAATCCGCTCTCCCAGCCCGGCGGGAATGCCCTCGAGCACCACGCTGAAAGCCCCCCCTTCCTGGACAGCCACCGCGTCGTGGAGCACCTGATCCGCCTCAGCCTCTTTTTTGCCCTGCACCCTGAAACCCCCGAACTGGTGGACACTCTGGGGAGTCAGCCCCACATGGCCCATGACCGGAATCTGACACTCGACCAGCGCCCGGATATCGTCCCTCACCCGGACCCCGCCCTCGAGCTTCACCGCCTCGGCCCCGCCCTCGCGGATGAGCCTGCCCGCGTTGAGTATCGTCTCGCTCCGGGTCACCCCGAAGGAGAGAAACGGCATGTCCGATACAAGCAGGGCGTTGGGCTTGGCCCGGCTCACCGCCTTGGTGTGGTGGACCATATCGTCCATCGTGACGTGGGTCGTGTCCGGATAGCCCAGAACCACCATCCCCAGGCTGTCTCCAACCAGGATGACATCCACTCCGGCCCCGTCCACGAGCTTCGCGGTCGGATAATCGTAGGCCGTCAGGGAGGTGATTTTGGTTTTGCCCTTGCGGGCGCGGATGGTTTTGGTGGTGATCTTGCGGCGTGTGGAGACGGTGCTCATAGTCGCTCCCTCAAGGCAGGTGAACGCTGAATATCTGAATTTACCTTCTGAAAACAATCTTTCTCTACAACCTTTTTAGGTCCGGGTCCCGGCGGGATCTCGGCGCTGATCAAAAGGTTAGATTTTGGGGGGCATCATGTCAACAAAGGGGGGGGGCGACTCAACAACACCCGATGGGTATTTTTTAAGCCCCTACCCCCCAAAACCCCGCCAGATGAGCAGCCCGCCGACGACGATGAATATCAGCGACAAAAACGCCTTCATCTTTTCGCCATCCATCCGGCTGTTGATATAGGGGGAAACCTGACCGCCGCGGGCCACCGCGGGAATTGTCATGAACAGGATATTCCAGTGCACGTTCAGCTCTCCCGACGAAAAAACGTAGGCATGCACCAGGGTGGCCATGAACGCGGTGAAGAAAACGATCATGACCCCGGTGCCCACGGCCACCCGGACGGGAAGTTTATTGCGGAGGATGAGCGTTGTCGTCGTCAACTCCCCGATTCCGATTCCCGTCAGGCCAACGAGGATGCCCCCGAGGCTCGACCAGGACACTCCGATGAGACCGTGCTCGTAGTTGTACCAATAGGAGCGGCCCAACGAATCCACCCGGGTGGGCGGACCCTCGCCCTGCGCCTCCTCCTCAAGGATCCTTCCCGCAAGATAGGAATAGAGCATCAGCGCCGAGAGGATGACCATCAGGCCGCCGAGAAACCCGAGCGTCAGATGCGAGGGAACCCGGTGCGCCAGGAGACCGAAACCCATTCCCACCGGGACCGAAACCGGAAGCACCTTCCTGACGATGGAGAGGTCCACCAGACGGCGCCTGAGGTAGCCGATCATCGCGCTGCCGAAGCCGAAAAGCTCGATGGACAAGGCCAGGAAAATAGCCTCTATCGGAACAATCGTAACGTCCGCGACAAAAGGAAAAACCAGAATGAAAATCGGGGTGAAAAATACCGCTCCCTCGACACTCGAACTCGTCGCTATCAGGCAGATGCAAAACGCGACCGGGAACATCCACCAGAACTCGAAAATATATTCAAACACTAATTTATCTCACTTATATTATGGGCCGGGATTCACCTCTCCGCGCGCCAGGGCCTCGGCCATCCGGATTCCCTCGATAGCCTCTCGGACATCGTGGGTCCGGATAATATCCGCTCCGCCCAGCACGGCAAAGGCCTCGGCGACTTTCGAGCCAATCATGCGCTCTCCCGCCTCCGCGACGCCCGTCGCCGCTCCGATAAATCTTTTTCTCGACACCCCGGCGACGAGGGGACGCCCCAGTTGGTGAAACGGCGAAAGGTCGCGAAGTATTTCAAGATTATGATCCCAGCTTTTTCCGAATCCAATACCTGGATCGATCCAGACGTTGCCCACGCCGTCCCTCTCGGCCACCGACGCCCGCTCACCTAGGAAGGCCGCCACCTCGCGGACAACATCCTCATATTCGGGAGCCTCCTGCATTGTGCGCGGCTCGCCCCGCATGTGCATTATGATTGCCGCCGCGCCCGAGCCGGCCGCCGCCCGCCGCATCTCCGGGTCCCCGAATCCGCCGATGTCGTTCACGATATGCACCCCGGCCTCGAGCGCCTCAAGCGCCACCGCCGCCTTTCGCGTATCGATAGAGACCAGAGGGCCTGAGTTCATGTCCAGACGCTCTAGAATCGGCATCACCCGGCGAAGCTCCTCGGCCTCGTCCACCTCCCCCGAACCAGGGCGCGTACTCTCGCCGCCGATGTCGATGATGTCCACCCCCTCCTCCGTCATCCGGGCGATCATATCGAGCGCGATGCCGGGATCGACAAAACGCCCGCCGTCCGAAAAACTGTCCGGGGTCGCGTTGATGACACCCATCACCCGGGTGCGGGAGAAATCCAGCCTCCTCCCCCGGCAAATAGCCTCGGGGGGGATTTTTTTTTCGGCAGGCCTAAAGGAGAGGAATTTTTTCATCGCTCCATCTCCGGCGGAAACGGATGGCCCGCCTTCACGATTCGCTCCTCGCTCACCCAGCGCTTGCGAAGCTCCCCGGCCAGGAAAAGCGATCCGGCAACGACGACAAGATCACCCTCACCCGCCTCGGATAGCGCCGCCTCGAACGCCCGCCAGGGATCGACGAACTCCTGAATATCCACAGCGCCGGATTGGCGCAGGGCCCGCGCGACTTTTTGAGGGGGGAGGCCCGGGCGCGGAGCGTTTCCGGGGGGCATTGTCACGAAAAATCGATCCACGGGTCCGGCCAGTTCCCGGGCCAGACCCTCATAGTCCTTGTCTCCAACAGCTCCGAGAACGAAAAAACGGCGATCCACCCGGACGGCGCCGAGCGCCCCCATCAGCGCGCGCACCTTGTCGCCGTTATGAGCGCCGTCGAGGATAACTTTAGGCTCGCCGGGCATCCGTTCAACCCGGCAGGGTAGACGGGCCTCCCGAATACCCGACCGGATATCCGCCTCCCCAAGACCCAGCAGGCGGCAAGCCCCCGCCGCCACCGCGGCATTCGCGGCCTGATGGACCCCGCTCATCCCGACACGAACACTCTCCCACAAC
>JAPYQX010000213.1 GCA_029937135.1 Nitrospinota bacterium | reverse complement strand
GTCCTGGATAACGCTTCCCTCGCCGTTCATCCCGGTGAGCGGGTCGGGCTCATTGGCCCCAACGGCGCCGGGAAGACGACTATCTTCCGCATCATCGAGGGCGTCGAAGGCGTTGACGCCGGCGCGGTGAACCTGCGGGGGCGAATCCGGGTGGGGGTGCTCCGCCAGGAACTCGATGCCTCGGACAGCCCCGTGTTGGCCGAGGTGCTCGGGGGCGACCGCGAGCTCATCCGCCTGCGCGGGGAGCAGACGGCTCTCCACGTGCGGCTGAACGCCGAGTCGGACGATGCCGCGCTCGAAAAGCTCTCGGTCCGGCTGGGGGATGTCGATCACAGCCTCGAGCGAATCGGCTCCTTCGAAGCCGACTCGCGCGCGTCGTCGATACTCATGGGCCTTGGTTTCTCGGCCGGGGAGATTCACAGCCCGCTCAACGAGTTTTCCGGCGGCTGGCGGATGCGGGCCGCTCTGGCGCGGCTCCTCTTCTCCCAGCCCGACCTGTTATTGCTCGATGAGCCGACCAATCACCTCGACATCGAATCGGTCGCCTGGCTTGAGAAATACCTCGCCCGCTTTCCGGGCACCCTGATCTTCATCTCCCACGACAGCCACTTTCTCAACCGCGCGGCCGGCGTCATCGCCGAGCTTGAGGGCGGGCGGCTCACCCGCTATGTGGGGAATTTCGACAGCTACCTCGAGCAGCGCGAGGTCCACATCGAGCAACTCGAAAAAGCCGCCGCCCAGCAGGATCGCCGCGTCGCCGAGCTCGAGGGCTTCATCCGCCGCTTCCGCGCCAAGGCGACCAAGGCCCGCCAGGCCCAGAGCCGGGTCAAGCAGCTCGCGAAAATCAAACCGGTTGAGCGGGCCGTCCGCCGCGCGGCCCCGCCGAAAATTCGCCTCCCCGATCCGCCCGCCTCGGCCTACGAGACGCTCATCGTCCGGGACCTCGCCAAAAGCTACGGGGCGAACGAGGTGTTCTCGGGGGTGGACCTCAAGCTCCTGCGCGGGGAGAAGATCGGGCTCATCGGCCCCAATGGCGCAGGAAAGACGACTTTCCTGCGGATCGTATCGGGTGAGATCGAGCCCGGCGCAGGGAGCGCGGTGCCGGGAGACCGGGTGCGCGTGGGCCATTTCTCCCAGATAGTCCTCGACGCCCTTGAGCCCGCCCAATCCGTGATCGAATCGGTGGGCGAGGTTGCTCCACCCTCGACGAACAAGACCGCACTTCGCTCCCTGCTCGGCGGGTTTTTATTCTCGGGCGAATCGGTTTTCAAGAAAGTGTCCGTCCTCTCGGGAGGCGAGCGGGCGCGGCTGGCGCTGGCCCGGCTGTTCATGTCGGGGGCGAACCTGCTGCTTCTCGATGAGCCGACCAACCATCTCGACATGAGCGCCCGCGTGGCGCTCGAGGAAGCCCTCGGGGCCTACGCCGGGACGTTCATCCTCGTGGCGCACGACCGCGACCTCCTGGAGTCGGTATGCGAGAGCTACTGGGTGGTGGAGGAGGGGACTATCCGGCCGCTCCGGGGCTCGCTTGACGACTATCTCGAAGGCGTCGCCGCGCGCCGCCAGGGTGAAAACGGGAAAACGGGCAAAAAAGAGAATAAAGGTGAAAAAAACAAGACGGGCGAAAACGGGAAGGCGGATGAAAAAACCGCTCCCCGCCGAAAGGACCGGAAATCGCGCCGGCAGGGCGCGGCGGCCCGGAACCGGGTTCACGGCGAGACGCGCGATCTCAAGAAAAAATCCACCACCCTCGAGGAGCGGATTCACAGGATGGAGTCCGAGGAGGAGGATTTGAAGATGCAGCTGGCCAATCCGGGGATTTACGATGAAGGGAACAAGGCGAAGCTGGACGCGCTCCTTGAGCGCCACAAGGAAGTCTCCGCCACTCTCCGGGACGACATGGAGAAATGGGAAAAAATCGCCATCGCCATCGAAGATATCGAGGCCGCTCTATTCAAGGGGGAGTAGGGGAAGTCCGCTGCCCGCCCGCCATCCGTTCAATCGCCATCCCTTCACTTGCCATCCGTTCACTCGTCATCCCCGGCGGCGGGGCCGGGTTCTATTCCCACACGAGATATTTCAGGTAGCCCTCTTCGGGAAGCTCGTTGACAGTGGGGAGCCCCATCGCCTGCTTGTGGGCCTGAACGGTCCTGAGATGGGCGAAGCCCTCCCACAAGACATGGCGGAAGGTGAATTCCAGCGTGTAGTGAAATAACTCGGGGTCGCTCTCGTCGCGCCAGTAAGCGCCGGGGTGGGCCTTGAGGGTGAGGTTTTCGGTGTAGGCCATCCGGCTGTCGCCGCTGGCGAAGCGCTCGTCCTTTTTGATCCGCCGGCTCTGCGTTTTTTCCCGCATGCTGCCCAGCGTCTCGCCGGCGAGAACCTCCCACACCAGTTCGGCCCCGTCCTTGAGCGCCGCGAGCAGCACGGGCATCTCATGAAACCGGGCCGGGTCGAGCAGGCGGTCCGCCCCGCCGGTGTCGATGAGCGATTTATCCCTCGGCAATTCATCGCCAAAAAGCGTCTCCCCCCAGTTGCCCAGAAAATGACGGTACTGGACCGAGGCCGCGTGGCTGACTTGGCTGCGGATGGACCACTGGCCCCAGCTTTTTTCGGGGCGCAGCGTGTCGATCTGCCCGGCGCTCAGGCCCTGGACCTCGCGCTCGTACATTCCCGCGATCCGGGTGTAGTCCGGGAACAGGGATTGCCCCGGGGTGGTCAGGTCTTCGCTCATTTGGTTCATGCCCTTTCGGCTGGTGTTGGTGAATGGTTTAGCGCCGGGTCTCGCCGCCTGTTTTTGCTGACGGCCCGTTTTCACCGCCGGGTTTCGCCGCTAAGTTCTGAAATCGTATCACCCCGCCGAGAAGGCCGCGATGGTCCCGATCGCGAAGGCCAGGCCCATTAACTTTCGCGCGGTGAAGCGTTCGTTCAGCCACCAGGTCGCCATCAGGACGCTGACGGCGAAGCTGAGCTGCGCGATGGGGGCCACCACGCTGGCGTCGCCGCTCTGGAGGGCAGTCATGAAGGCGACGATCCCGCCCGTGAAACATACTGCCGTGACCGAGGCGTGCGCCCAACCGACCCGCGAGAATCGCGGCCCCCCCTGGGTGAAGCGGGCGTAAATGTAGGCGATTGTGATGAAAAAAACCGCCTGGCTGTGGAGCATCATCACCGGCGAGACGCCGTTCGCCACCCCGAGCTTGTAGACGATGTTGAGGACCCCGACCGCGCACATCGCCGTCACCGCCCAGAAGATGGATTTCCCGCTCCCCCGCGCGGCGCCGCCGAAGTGAAAATCCGAGATGAAAAATATTGACGCTCCGGCGAGGAGAAATCCGGTTCCTTTCCGGATGGTCATCGGCTCCCCGAGGAATACGATGGCGATCAGCGCGGTGATGACGAAGCTGATGCGGTAGATGGGTGTGCTGACGCTGGTCTCGCCGAGCTTGAGGCTTTTCATGAACGCCCAGAGCCCGATTAAGACGAAAACGCCCGCCGCGATACCGAGGAAGGCCGGTTTCGACCAGACGTAGGTCCCCTCCCACCAGGCCCATATCGCCGTCACCGGCGTGACGATGGCCGATTGTGAGCAGAGCATCGTCCCCGGCAAGACGCCCTTTCGCATGGCGCGGCCGTAGGTGAAGTCCACCACGCCGTAAAACGACATGGCGAGGAGCGCGAACCAGATGTAGGAGGGGATCACGGATGTCCTTCCGAGGATGACGTTAAAGCAGGCCGGGCTATCCGATCAGGAGTTTTTTGATCTCGGGCGCGATAGCGCGGGCGCGCTCGCGGAGCTGGTCCTCGCCGAGGCTGCCGACCGGGTGCGGAATATAGGCCACCGGGTAGCCCTTCATCCCGCGCACCATTGCGACCGTCTCGACCGTCGGGCGGAACGGCTCGGTGCAGATCACCGCCGCCGGAACCCCCCGCCGCTCCATCTCGATGCCGTCGTGCACACTGCACGATGAGCACGAGCCTCAGTCGCCAACGGCGGTGATGGCGAGGTCGCAGCCCTCGGCCATCTCGTCGTAGGTCTCCATTTTCGCGGGGCGCGTGTCGTACTCTTTCTTGAACTCACGGACGAGCGCCGGGTCCAGCCCAAAGTCCCGAAGCTCCTCCACCACGAAGCGCATGAGCTTCTCGCCGCCGGGCTTTGAGTTCCACAGGAGCCCCACCCGCTTTCCGGCGAGCTCCCCATCCCTCGGCGCGGGCCGGGAGGGATCGATCTCGGCCTCGACCGTCGGATCGAAAACCGGCACCCCGGTTCTGACTTCCATCGCGCTGCCTCCTATTTGCTGCCCTGTTCCTCGAAGCCCTCGAGGGCGCGGGCTTTGTCGTCCTTGCGCCGGACATTGTTGCTCTCTTTTTTAAGAACTTCGCGATACTCCCACTTGTCATGGCTGCTGTTTTTCGCGCCATTGTGTTCGGTTTTCAGGTTTCGGTTGAAAGCCATGCCAAACTCCCCAGATTACTTCCTCGCCCTTCGCTCATCGGCGTTCAGGACGGGCCGCATCACTGTAACCCCGTTCCGGCGGCGGCTCCAGGAGGGGATCCAGGACGAATGCCCGCCCGCCTCGCCGCCCGCGACCACGATCCAGATGTCAGAAGGGCTGAGCGCGTGGGGGACGCGGCCGGGCCGGTCTCCCCAGGCCGGGGTGGTGATCTTGCCGGTCGAGTGAAGAAGCGCCTCGGGGACGCCGGAGTTTTCGTAGAGATATTCCTTCACCGCTTTTTTGTCTCCGAATTCCCTGGCGATGTGGGCGGCATGCTCAGGCGCAAAAACAAAAAAGCTCTGCCCGTCGCTCAGGCTTCCGAGGCCGCTCATCGTGTGCGCGGCGGTATCGAGGATGCCGCGCCCCTGCCCGTAGTGGTTCTGGATGTTGTGAGGCCCCTCCGAGGCCAGGAGGGCGACCGTGCTCTGTCTGGGGTCAAAGCCCTTCTCTACGTTCAGCGGATCCCAGGGGCTCGCCTCCTCGTACTCGGCGAAGGTGAAGGAAAATTTCCCCGGCGTTCCCTGCGTCGAGCGGTCGAGCAGGTGGGGGACCGCGCCGAGACAGTTGATGAGTACCAACCTTATGGCGCGCCCGATAGAGGCGTTGGCCCGGTGGCCGGGGCCGAAGATGTTCCCAGCCATGTTGAGCCCGATTTCGGCGCGGGCCGGGCCGTTCACCACCATGAAGGGCGCCGCGCCGCCCGTGCTCGCGGCGCTAGAGTGAAGGTTGTATTCGGGGTCGGCCATGGCCTCGAGCGCCGCGAGGAGGACGGGCCTGTACTCCGGGAGGCAACCGGCCATGATGGCGTTGAGCGCCACCTTTCCGGCC
>JAPYQX010000212.1 GCA_029937135.1 Nitrospinota bacterium | reverse complement strand
CCCCCTGGCTCATCGCCGCTACTGTCTGGCTCTGGGAGCCCTCCTGGTGGAACCCGTGGGCGTTCCTTCTCTTCACGGGCTCGGGGCTGACGGGCCCCGCCCTCGGGCGGATGTTCATGTTCCTGGGGATTCACAACCTGGGGGTGGCGCGGGCGATGCCCCTCATGGCGGCGAACCCGCTCTTCACGGCGGTGCTCGCCTACTCAATTCTCGGCTCGCGGCCGGGACCCTATGTCTGGGGGGGGACTTTCCTCGTCGTCGCCGGCTGCGTGGCGATCACCATGAAGGGGAAGGCCGAGGCCAGCTGGAACCGCCGCGCCATCTGGATGCCCCTGGTCGCAGTCGTGGGGTTCTCGATTTCCAATATTTTCCGGACGGCTGGGATGGAGGCGGTGCCCTCGCCGATGCTCGGCATCACGGTCACCAGCCTGACCGGGCTGATTTTTCTTCTGCTCTCGATGCGGCTCATGCCCGCCGGCCATCGCCCGAGTTTCAAATGGGGCAAGGCCTGGACCTTCTACGGGGTGTGCGGGTTGATCAACTCGCTCGCCTTTCTCTCTCACTTCGCCGCGATTCGCTACGGCGACCTCACAGTGGTCTCGCCGCTCTCGGCGACCGCCCCCTTTTTCGCGTTGAGCCTGAGTTTGTTCTTCCTGCGTGACCTCGAGCGCGTGACCGCCTGGATCGTCTCGGGAACGGTGTTCATCGTCGCGGGTGGGGCGCTCATCGCCTGGCGGATTTTATAGAGAAGCGTCAGCGGGGGTCGATTTCGATATGGCTCGTGACGCTTTTGACGCCCTTGGTGGTGCGGAGGATGTGCAGGACAAGGCCTCGCTCGGCCCGCGACCCGGCGGTTCCGATGACGTAGACCCGGTTCAGCACCACCTGCCAGCGGTAGTTGACCGATTTAACGTCGTCGGCGGCCAGAAGGCGCAATTTGATTTTCGCGCCCATCCAGGCGTCGCTGATCGCTTGGCCCACTTTTTCTTTCGTTGACTCCCCGCCGCCCCGGGCGGATCTTCTTCTCTCCTTGACCCGCTTCGGTACGATCTGGATATGGTTGTAGATAGCGCGGATACGCCCGTCCTTGCTCACGGTCTTTTCGATTCCCCGGCGTAGCCCCGGGTCGTCGAGCGCGCCGGTGAAGAGCACCCGTCGCCGCCAGACATCGGTGTTCACATCGATGGGGAGCTTGGGGTCGGTACTGGAGAGGAGGTTGAGAATCCGCGCGTGAATCTTGGCGTCGGTGATCTGCCCTTCGGTGGAGCGGTCCTCGTAGGCCTTTTGCGCCACGGTGAACACGACGGCCGCGCACCCGGGCAGGTAAATCGCGGCCGCGAAAAGCGCGATGAGGATGATCCTTCGCATCATGGTTTTCGTTTCACTTGAATTGTCCCGGGGCGCTCGGTCGCGGTAATAAACGAACTGTCCGTAGCGCTTAGTCGCGGAAATTAACGAATTGAAGAGGCTGGTCCACTTTCTTGAGACCCTTGCACAGGGTGATGGCTTCCTGGAGATTGTCCCGTTTTTTGCCCGAGACGCGGAGCTCGTCGCCCTGGATGGCCACCTGGACCTTGAGTTTCGATCCCTTGAGTTCCTTGACGATATATTTCGCCGTTTCCTGGTCAATCCCCTCGCGGACGGTGACCTGCTGGCGCAGGGAGCCGCCCGAGGCTCCCTCGGGCTCCTTGTAGTCGAGCACGCGCGGGTCCACCTTGCGCCGGGTGAAGTGGATGGCGATGAGTTCGTGCACCTGCTTGAGCTTGAAGTCGTCGTCGGCGTTGATGGTGATGATCGCCTCTTTCCGCTCGACCGAGCACTTGCTTCCCTTGAAGTCGTAGCGCTGTTTGATCTCGCGGGTGATGCCGTTGATGGCGTTGTCCACTTCCTGTAAGTCGGTCTTGGAGACGATATCGAAAGTCGGCATGGGGGTCCTTTTGGCGGTCGAAAGAGGGCGGCCGGGGTTTCCCTTGGCGGGGTTATTCCCTGCTGGGCTTTGAACCCACCATATCAAATCTTCCTCGCCGGGAGGAGGTGGCCGGCGGATGAGCCGGCCCTGCTGAAATGCCGGCCCGGCGATTCAGGCTGAAAGGCGGTTCATCCGGCCAGGCTGAGGACGCGCTCGATTTCCTTGGTCAACAGGAGCGAGTCGATGGGTTTGGTGGCGATGCCGTCCGCGCCGGCGGCTGTCGCACGCGGCCTGATTTCATCGACCCCGTGCGCCGTTACCGCCAGGACAGGGATATTCTTCGTTTCGGGGTTCGACTTGATTTTTTCGATGGCGCTGAAACCGTCGAGGATGGGCATCCGCAGGTCCATGAAAATCAGATCGGGTTTCAGCCGAAGGGCCGCCTCGACCCCCTGCTTTCCGTCGCGGGCGGGAAATACCTGCGCCGCGCTCGCCATCAAAAGCTCGATGTATTCGTGGAAGTTGGGGTCGTCGTCCACCACCAGGATTGACAGGCCCGCCCAGGGCTCCGGGAAATGCCCGGTCTTCCGCCCGGCCTCGGCGATACCGGTCCCTCCGGAGATGGCGCCGGGTGCTCCTTCGGTCCCGGGCGCCGACGCTCTGGGGAAGCGTGAAGGTGAATGTGCTTCCCCGGCCTTCCTCGCTCTCGACCCAGATGCGCCCGCCGTGCAGGTGAATGAGCTTCTGGGCGATGTTGAGGCCGATGCCCAGGCCGCCGCCCTCCCATCCCGCGCCGCTTTCGAGGCGGCGGAATCGATCAAATACCGCCTCCCGGTCGGCGGGTGCGATTCCGACTCCCTCGTCCTGGACGCTTATCCGGAGTTCTCCCGGGTAGGATTCGGTGCGGACCGTGACGGTTCCCCCGCCGGGGGTGTATCTGACGGCGTTGTCGAGAAGGTTCGCCAGCACCCGGCGGATGTGCTCCGGGTCGCAGGAGAGCAGATCGAACGCCGAGTCGAGCACGGCGCGAAAAGAAAACCCCTCCGGCGCCCTGGATTGCAGCTCTCCGATGGCGTGGCTAACGAGATCGCCGATTAGCGTGTCCTCGCGCTTCAGCGAGACCTTGCCCGACTCGATCCGGTTGAAATCGATAATATCTTCGATCAGGCGGGTGAGATGGCCAGCCGTTCCTTTGATCTTCCGGCCGATATCGGGGGCCGATTCATCGCCGCTGGGATTCAGCATCGTCTCGCCGAAGGTGGCTATCGAGCCGAGCGGAGAGAGAAACTGATGATTGATGTTTGTGAGGTATTCGTCCTTGGCCCGGTTGGCGGCCTCGGCTTCGTCCTTGGCCTGGACCAGACGCTCCTCGGCCTCTTTCTGGCTGGTGATGTCGCGTATGACGGTGATGTGATGGGTGATCGCGCCGATGTCGTCGCGGAAGGGGATGATATGAATTTCGTTCCAGAAGGGTGTTCCATCCTTCCGGGTGCTGCGGAGCACGCCATGACCTGTCCGGTCTTCCTCGATCGACTCCCGGATTTCGTCGATGTCCGGCTGGTTCTCCTCATCAACCCGCTCCTCCCCCTGAAGAAAGCGAAGGCTCCGGCCGAAAACCTCAGAGATGGCGTAGCCCGTGATTCTCTCGAACGACTCGTTGGCGTAGATAATCGGATTGTTGGGAAGGGAGGGATCGGTGATCAGGATGCCGTGATCGGTCGAGTCCAGCGCCCGGTCCCTGAGGATCAAATCCGATTCCGCCCGCTTTAGGGCGGTGAGGTCCCTGAGGAACGCGGCCGCCGCCGTGATTTCCCCCCGGGTGTCCTTGAGCGGGATGATTTTCACGTTCACGGGAAGCATGTACCCGAATTTGCTCTTGTAAGTGTCCTCGAAGCGGATGCGGCTTCCGGCGTCGAAAACGTGTTGCGCCTTTTCGCGGAAAAGACGCGCCTCGGCGAGGACCGATTCAATCGGCCTTCCGGTGGACTCTCTGGAGGAGTAGCCGAGCAGGTCCTCCGCCCCCGCGTTCCAGTGGATCAATTCAAAATTCTGGTTGAAGGCGAATATCGCATCCTCCGAGCCCTCGAGCATGGCCTCGAAGAGGCCCTCGGTGCGCTGGTCCTCCTGACGCAGTGTTGAAAGTTCGATAGTGAGCGCTGCCTGATCCGCGAGGCTGACCCCCATATCGATTTCTTTTTGGCCGAATTCATGGTCCTGCTCACGGAAAATATGGAGCGTGCCCCGCACGCGGCCGCCGGACCTGGCCGGGAGAATCAACCACGAACCGGTCCGTTCGGGAACGATGGCCTCCCGGTCTAACTCACCGATGCGGGGGTCGAGAGCGGCATCGGGGCTCAGGATCGCCTCCCCGAGAACGCCCGCCCTCCAAGGGAGGTATCGAGCTGGGCGCGCTCGGTTTTCATCGAAAATCTGGCCGCCGGGGTCGCCGCGGCGCGGACCAGGTGCTCGCCCTCGAGGATCCGGAAACCCGCCTCCCCGCCGAAGACTCTGGCGGCGGATTTGACCAGGGATTCCAGGACGGCCGACAGGCCCAGGCCCTCGGCAAGCTCGGTGGCGGCGGTGGACAGGGCGGTTCCGCGGACGAGGGTCCGGGCGGAGTCCCGTTGCCGGCTGGCGTTTCGGATGGCCACGGAAGCGAGATCGCCGAGAGACTCGGCGAGTGTCCGATCTTCCCGTGAATATTCCCGGTGGGAAAGATGAATCAGAGCCAGCCATCCGTAGGGTTCCCGGTCAACGATCAGGGGAATGATGCAGACCGTTTGATTTTTAGCGTCACTGAGTTTGGAACCCGGATCGAAAACCAGGCCGTCCGTGACAAGGGGGCGGCCCTCCCTGAAAAGATCGGGCAGCTTCTGCACGATGGTGGAGCGCTCGGCCAGATCGATAAAATCGGGGGGAGCCTGATGGAGCTGGATAATTTCCTGGCGAATGACTTCACCGAAATCCACCCGGGCGATCAAAGCACGATTAGCGGTGAGCAGGCCGCAGGACTCCTCGCAGACCCTCCGGAGGAGGAGAGAGGAGTCGCTAATCTCTAAAAACTTGCGGGCGGTGTCCGCCAGCCGGAGGAGAGGAGTGGCAGGGGAAGCATCCCGCTTCCCGGCGCCTTGCAGCACGTGGGGTTTCATCGCAAACTCCCTGCGCTTGTTGTATTAGCAAAATCTTTTTTAATGGTAGAAGGTGTAGAATTATTATTTCATTACAGTTTCCTTTAACTTTTCTACGTTATGATCTGCCTCCGGTCAAGGAGGAGGTTTTACGCCGGCGTCATCGGCGGTGGAGGCCGGGGAGAGTTGTAGCGCCCGCCCCCTCGTGCAAACCACGCGATTTCATTTATAGTCTCCCCCCATGTTGAGACTCGAAGGGGTTCGGAAACAATTTGGCGGGCAGGTTGTCC
>JAPYQX010000211.1:3242-5343 GCA_029937135.1 Nitrospinota bacterium | reverse complement strand
AGGTGCCGATGCGCATCATCACCGCCGCCGCATTGATAATTCTCACCCTGCTGGCTGTATACCGCCCGGCCGGAGCGGGGGCCGCCGAGGCTGATCTCACCGAGCGCCTTCGGGCCCTGATTCGAGAGGGCGAGCGGCGCCGGGCCGCGGATCGCTGGTTCCTTGACGAGCTTCGCGCCATTACCCGGCGCAATCGTAGGCCTTCGAGCAGAGAGGTGGTCCGCGACGATTTCCGGGATGGCGACTACACCCGCTCTCCGGTCTGGCGGGTCGCCTCGGGCCGGTTCGACGTCACCCGGCGGATGGGGCTCACCTCCATCGTGGAAGCGCGAGGCGAAGCACCGCCCGCCGAGACAAAGGCCGGGAGAGATATCGCCTCCGCCCTCCTCGGTGAGCTTTTGCAGCGCTCCCTTGGCGGAAGGGACCGTGGCGCCCGTTCGGGCGCTTCCGATCTGGCCGAGATATTCTTGCCCCGGAAATTATCGAATGCTTTCACCATCCGAATGGAAATCGCCTTCCGGGGGACGAGGGGCCGCCTTGTTTTCGGGCCCTACGACGGCAGGCGCCGCGATCGCGGCTATCGCCTGGCCTTCTCGCCGGGAGAGGGGAGCGGCCTCGAGCTTTACCGCGCCACCCGGCGGGGCCCGCAACTTATCGCGGCCTACAAAAAGCCGGTGAAGGCCCGGGAAGGGCGAGCCTACGTCATCGAATGGATTCGCGAGCGAAACGGCGAGATGATCGTCCTGCTCGATGGCCAGGAACTCCTGCGCGCGCCGGACCTGGGGCAGCGCGGCGTTTTCAACGGGTTTTTGCTCGAAAACTCGGGCGGTCATTTCGGGCTTCGCGAGATCACCATCCACGGCGATTAGCGGCTTTGTCCGGTTTCTCTCCGGGGGAGTTCAGGTTCCGGGGAGTTGAAGCGAGAGGGTTTTAAAAAAGTAACCGAAAGCGCCGGGAGAAGGCTTAGGGCGCTTTTTGAGCCGCCCCCTTTTGCTCCGTCTGGTGGCCACTACTGAGGTGTCCACTAGAAATCACCCGGTCGGGCAGGATGAATACCGCGGCGACGATGATCGCCGCGCCAACGAGGGCGAACGCCGCGCCGGGGGCCATCATCCGCGCCCGGCTCTCAGCACTCTCTTCTGATTTTTCATCGGCCATTTTTCGCCACACCAAATCGCCCTGCCAGGCGATGAAAACGCCCATCAGAAAAATCACCGCGCCGATGATTCCCGCCGTCAACTTCAGGAAGCCCGGCTCCTCGAGCAGGTAGGCGAAGATCTCTATCTCGCCCTTGCCGTGGGCCGCCGCAGTCTGGAAATGCGCCGCTCCGAGGAGCGCCGCAGTCTGGAGGAGCGCCGTCCCGCCCGCGATCTGTAATCCCGCCGCAGATTTTTTTGTCATGCCGTCACTTTCGCCCGTCTCTATCTAAAATTCTTCTCCCCAAAATTATCCGGACACGATACCAGAGTTTCTTTACTGGAAAGTCTCTGTCTGGAAGCCCCAGTCCGGGAAACCCGTCCCGCCCCGTGGGCTCATCCCGCCCGAAGTGCTCCACGTTTGGAGCCCGCTAACTGACTAGGCAGCCCCCGGCTGGCGGAGCCAGCGCGAAATTCCCCGCATTTCCTGTGGGGGCGGCGGCGTCCAAATTGGATACATTCCCTCCGTGCCGGGAGGGGATTTCTCTCCCAGTAATTATTTGGGAGAAAAAATGCTTTCCGGCTGGACACCTAATTTCGAGAGCGCCCCGTGGGTGGACGCCGCAGCTTGGGGCGTTGCCCCATGGGGGGCACTCGCCCTGGCTCTCACCCTCGCCGGGATGCTGGGCCGGATCATCTACAACGAGCTGCGGGGCCGGGTCGAGCAGGTCGGCTCCACGCTCCGGCGGCAGGTCGAAGCCGCCGAGGCCGAGCTCCGGGGCCGCATCGTCCGCGCCGAGGGGCGCATCGACGAGATTCACCTGCGCTATGCACGGCGGGACGACATCACCCGTGAGCTCGAGGCCATCCGCAAGCTTTCGCCGAGGTCTTCTCCGAGCTTCGCCGCGCCAACGAGGGCATCGCCGCCCTGCGCGGTGTGGGGAGCACCGAAGAGTAGCTCCCCG
>JAPYQX010000211.1:0-3142 GCA_029937135.1 Nitrospinota bacterium | reverse complement strand
AGCTCCCCGGAGTGAGGAGTAGCCGTACAGTTCACCCGTTTTTAACAGCCACAGGCAATGCGAGGAGGCGAGCGTTTTGAACGATCTGACCGGCCCCCGGCGCAAGATCGCCCGCTACGGCGCCGAGGAGGTGGTGAACCCCATCCTCCTTGAGGGCGGCACCCTCGCGGACGCTTGCCGCGCCTTCGAGGCGTTCACCGGAGAGCCCATCGGCAGGGACGCCATGGCGCGGCACAACCGGCGCCTCGACGACGCCGCCGACAAAATGAAATCGATCGAGGTCATGGTGGACCGTCTCCTCGAGCACGACGGCTACTACGAGGGCTCGGACCCGGGCGAAAAAGCCGCCGCCCTCGTCCGGCGCATGATGCTCACCCTCGCGGTCGAGGCCGTCGCCGACATTCCGCCCGACAAGCTGGCCCAGATGATCACCCGCCTCGAAAACAGCCGGATATCGGGCGAGCGGCTGAGACTTCAATACAACGCCGCCTTCGAGAAGGCGAAGCAGGCCATCCTCGCCAAGCTGGAAGTAGAGATGCGCGGCCAGCCTGAATTAAGAGAGCAGGTCGCCGCCCTCGCCGAAACCACCTATAGAGACGCGATTGATGAGGTTGAGGGTAGGTAGGGGGGGTAGTGATGGAAGCTGTAGGTTCCAAATCCTCTCCAAATCCTGCCGAAAAGCGAATAAATTACGAAAAATTGCCTATTTACAACCTAATTCGGCCCTGAAGTTGTAAATAAACGGGTGTTAGGTTGTAAATAACGGCAAAAATTGGCCAAAAAAGTTGTCAATAATCGGCAGAGGGGTTATATATCCATCCGGTAGGTTGTAAATAAATGGGTCGCAGGTTGTAAATAGAGGCTCCAAATGGCGGAAACAAGGGCAAATATCAAGGAATTCATCCTCAATCATGTCGCGGCCCATCCACGCGGCATCAGTGCCCTTGCGGAAGAACAGTTTGGCATTTCACGCTCCGCGGTGAACCGGCACCTCAAGCGGCTGGTCGAAGACGGCCTTCTTGAGGCCTCCGGCGCGACAAGGGCGCGGGAATACCATCTAAAAAATTTCGTGGACGAGAGTTTCGAGACCGAGGTTATTCCCGGTGTCACCGAAGAGAGCTGGTACTGGTCGCATCATGCGGCGCCTCATCTTCAAGACCTCCCCCAGAATGTCTTGAGAATCTGCGAGTACGGGTTTACCGAAATTCTGAACAACGCTTTCGAGCACTCCGAGTCTCCGAACGTAGTCGTTTCAATTGAAAGAAATGCGGTAACCGTGAAATTTTCAATTCGAGACTATGGCGTAGGAATTTTCAACAAACTCCAGAGAGAATTTAGCTACGAGGATGCCCGCCATGCGGCTTTTGAACTCTCAAAAGGCCGTCTCACAACGAACAGTAAAATTCACACTGGTTACGGGATTTTTTTTGTATCACGCGCATTTGATGTTTTTGCGATCGATTCGGATGATTTGACTTTCGATAGGATGAAAGATGAAGACAACTGGATCTTTGAATATACAAAAGATTTAGAAGTAGAGGGAACATGGGTCTCGATGGAAATCCATCCTCAAGCGCCTCAAATTCTCCAGCATGAATTTGATAAGTATGGTATGCCATTCGTGAAAACTCATGTTTCTCTTCATCTCCTTAAATATGAGGGGGAGGAATTGATCTCGCGCTCCCAGGCGAGAAGGCTCCTGACCCGTCTGGATCAATTCGAGGAGGTTGTATTGAATTTCGAGGGTATCTCGATGATCGGGCACAGCTTCGCCGACGAGATTTTCCGCGTATATCAGAATGCGAACCCCAAGATTGAAATTACCACGATGAACACATCACCTGAAGTTCACAAAGTGATTGAAGGTTTCCGGGCGACTGGAGATACTAATTAACAATGATGTCGCGGGTGAGGCGGTAGTAGGACTCCCCCTTCTACCGATTTTCCCTTCCCATATTCCTTCCCGGCTGTGGCAAAATACCCCTCTTAAACAACGACTGAAATTTATTGGGTTTTTCTTTTTCGCCCGGGATGTGTGCGTGCCGGGCCAGGAGGATACGCGATGGCGGAATTCACGATTGCGAATTTCAAGACGGTGGAAGACGGGGTGCAGGAGGGACAGTTCGCGGTCGGGGAGCGGACGAAGGCGGGCTCGCTCGCCGATCTCGATCCGATCTACCGCGAGTTGTTGGATCGGCCCATCACGATCATCCTGGGCCTCATCGGGCCGGACGGGCGGGTGAACCTCACCCCGATGTGGTTCGACCACGAGGGGGACAAGATTCTGGTCAACACGGCCGCCCACCGCTCGAAGTGCGGGTGGATACGCAAGAACCCGGAGCTGACGATCCTCGTCGTCAATCCAGACAATCCCTACCACTGGGTCAGTATCAAGTGCACCGTCGAGAATGAGATACGCGAGGATGAGCCGGGCGGCGAGCGCACGACCGAACAGCTCGACCGGATATGGACGAAATATACCGGCGCTGACCCGCCCTACGGCCTGCGCGATCCGGCGATAGATGAGAAGCGCGTTCTCTTCGAGTGCCGGATCGACCGCATCGCCACCTTCGGCAAGCCCTAGACCCTTACAGGGCAGGTATGGGCCGCTGACGCGGGTGAGCACGATCCATGCGGGGGGAAGCGTATACCGCTGGCGTGGCATGAACTTTGAGGGTTTGGTATGCACCCCGCAGGGGTGAAATTCTTTTTTCCGTTTTAATGGGGGAGGTTTGACGATGCGTCTCGGTTTCGTGGGCTTGGGGGCGATGGGCGGCCGGATGGCGCCCCATCTGGTGAACGCGGGCCACGAGGTCGCCGTGGTGGACACAAGCGCCGGGGCCGTGGCCCGCGCGGTGGCGGCGGGGGCGACGGAGGCGGCAAGCCCCGCCGAACTGGCGGCTACCTGCGAGGTGGTATTGACCTCGCTTCCCGCGGGCGCGGACGTGGAGGAAGTCTATCTCGGGGAGGGCGGCCTCATCGAGGCTTCGAGTGAAGGCCGGCTTTTCATCGACCTCTCGACGGTGGCGCCCGAGACGAGCCGCAGGGTGGGCGAGGCGGCGGCGGTTGCCGGCGCGGTGGCTATCGACGCGCCGGTATCGGGCGGAGTGATGGGCGCCGAGGTGGCGAGCCTGACGAGCAT
>JAPYQX010000210.1 GCA_029937135.1 Nitrospinota bacterium | reverse complement strand
GCTGGGCTCAGGTTAACGGGTGGCGCGGAGACACCTCCATCGACAAGCGAATCGAATACGATTTGTACTATATCGAGAATTGGTCGCTGGCCATGGACATCAAAATCATGTGGCTGACGGTATGGAAGGGGTTTTTCAGTCAAAATGCTTACTAAACAAGGACTTTCTTTGGCCGGGGATTCCGGGTGTTCGTGAGTGAGGCTCGAGGTGAGACTCGAGGTGGGGCTCTGGCGGTGATTCCAGCCCGCTGGGGCTCGACGCGTTTTCCGGGAAAACCGCTCGTGGATCTGGCGGGGCACCCCATGATCGAGTTCGTCTACCGGCGCACCCTCAGGGCTCGCCTGGTGGACCGCGTGTTGGTGGCGACCGACGATGAGCGAATCGCCATCGCGGTCAGGGACTTTGGAGGTGAAGCGCACATGACCCGGGCCGATCACCAGAGCGGAACGGACCGGGTAGCCGAGGTCGCCGCGGCCCTTGAGGCTGTCGGGGTCGTTGTGAATGTCCAGGGAGATGAGCCGTTGATCCATCCCGGGGACATTGATGCGGCGGTGGGTCCGTTGCTTTCCGGCGCCGCGGTCGAGATGACCACAATTGCCGTTCCCATCCCGGGGGCGGAGGACTTTTTGGACCCAAACGTGGTAAAGGTGGTGGTGAACAAAGAGGGCGACGCCCTTTATTTTTCGCGTGCTCCGCTCCCCTATATGCGCGATTTGTCGGGGGGCGTGTTGGACCCGGCGGAGGCGCTTGGGGAGCGGTGGGCAGAAATCCGGCCTCGGCCTATGAAGCATTTGGGATTATATGCCTACCGCAGGGAGTACCTTGATCGGCTTTCCTCCTTGCCGCCCAGCGGTCTCGAGGAGGCCGAGCGTCTTGAGCAGTTGCGTGCTCTTGAGGACGGCGCCCGAATCCGCGTGGTTGAAGTCGAGAATGATTCCATTGGAGTGGATACCCCCGAGGATTTGGCGCGCCTGAGCGAGGACACCACCTTGAGGGAAAAAATAGAGCAGGAGATCGGTTTGTGGCAAAATATATCTTCGTGACGGGAGGAGTGTTGAGCTCCCTCGGCAAGGGGCTCTCCTCGGCTTCCATCGGTGCGTTGCTGGAGGCCAGGGGCCTTCGCATCACTCTTCAGAAGTTCGACCCCTACCTGAATGTCGATCCCGGGACGATGAGCCCCTTCCAGCATGGCGAGGTATTTGTCACCGACGATGGCGCGGAAACCGATCTCGATTTGGGCCATTACGAGCGGTTCACACACGCTTTGATGCGCAGGGAAAACAACTTCACCGCCGGAAAAATTTACTACAACGTGATTTCCAAGGAGCGCGAAGGAGATTACCTGGGCGGCACGGTCCAGGTCATTCCCCATATCACGGATGAAATCAAAAATTGCTTTCGCACCGTGGATCACGGGGAAGACATTATCTTATGCGAAATTGGCGGAACGGTGGGCGATATTGAGAGCCTGCCTTTTCTCGAGGCGATCCGCCAGTTTCGCTACGACATGGGCTCCGAGAATGTCCTGATTATTCATGTGACGTTGATCCCGTACATCAAGACCTCCGAGGAGTTGAAAACGAAACCAACCCAGCACTCGGTCATGAAGCTTCGTGAGATCGGTATCCAGCCGGATATACTTCTTTGCCGGACGGAGCACCCCCTCGATTCCGACCTCAAACGGAAAATCTCCCTTTTTTGCAATGTTCCTCCCGGAGCCGTCATTACCGCCATCGATGTCGATACAATTTATGAGGTCCCCCTCAAGTTCAACGAAGAGGGGTTGGATCAAATTATTGTGGACAAACTCGGTTTTAAGGAGGCCAGGGAACCGGACCTTTCGAGTTGGCGGGAAATTGTCCGGAAGTTCCGTGAAAATACGATTGAGACCGAAGTCGCCATCGTGGGAAAATATGTTGATCTCAAGGAGTCCTATAAAAGTCTTTCCGAATCCCTTTTTCACGGGGGGCTGGCGAACGATGTGACTGTCAGCCTCCGGTATGTGGATAGCGAGGAGATCGAAGAGAAGGGGACCTCTCAGTTGCTTTCGCAGGTCCACGGAATTTTGATTCCCGGGGGGTTTGGCCAAAGAGGCATCGAGGGGAAAATCGAGGCAGTGAAATACGCGCGCGAGCGTGTTGTGCCGTTTTTCGGGATTTGCCTGGGAATGCAATGCGCCATTGTGGAATATGCCAGGAATGTTTGCGGTCTCACGAATGCCAATAGTTCCGAGTTTTCCGAAGACACCCCTTATCCCGTTATCGATCTCATGCCGGGCCAGGAGGATGTGGCCATGGGGGGGACGATGCGCCTTGGCGCTTATCCCGGCGTACTCCGGCCGGGGTCTCTGGCTTCCGAGGTATATGGCGGCGCCACCCGCATCGAAGAGCGGCACAGGCACCGCTACGAAGTCAACAATTCTTACCGGGAGAGCCTTGAGGAGGAGGGGTTGAGGTTTTCGGGCCTCTCGCCCGACGAGAGGCTCGTTGAAATGATCGAATTGCCCGGACATCCGTTTTTTATTGGTTGCCAGTTCCATCCCGAGTTCAAGAGTGCCCCTTACGCTCCTCATCCGATCTTTAAAGAGTTTATCGCGGCGGCAAAAAAAGCGCGTGGAGAACTCTTCGCCTAGGCGCTTGGCGCGGGAAATTCCCGCGTTCGGAACTCTTGTTAGGTCCAGAGCCGCGTTTTTCGCCGCTGGAGGTTCCACGATTTGTCACCTCTGACCGTGGCTGTCGAAATTGGCGGTGTGCCCATCGGAGGGGGAGCGCCTCCGGTGTTGATCGCCGGGCCCTGTGTTATCGAGAGCGAATCCCTTGTCCTGGAGTGCGCCGCCGCTATCCGCGAGGCCTCCGAGGCCACGGGGATGAAGGCCATATTCAAATCCTCCTACGACAAAGCCAACCGCAGTTCGATTTCATCGCCCCGGGGGCCGGGCCTCTCGAAGGGGCTCGAAGTCCTGGCCGCCGTCCGGGAGGCCAGCGGGCTCCCGGTGCTTTCGGACATTCACTCGCCCGATGAGGCCGGCCCGGCTTCGGAAATCCTCGATGCGCTTCAGATACCGGCTTTTTTATGCAGGCAAACGGATTTGCTTCAAGCCGCCGGGCGAACGGGAAAACCGGTGAATGTGAAAAAAGGTCAGTTCCTCGCTCCCCAGGATATGGGGAATGTGGTCGAGAAACTGCGTGAGGCGGGTTGCCGGCAAATATTGTTGACCGAACGGGGTTCATCTTTTGGGTATCATAACCTGGTTTGCGATATGCGTTCTCTTGTTCTGATGCGCGAGACAGGATGCCCGATAGTTTTTGATGCGACCCACAGCGTCCAGGCCCCCGGCGGTCTGGGCGACAGGAGCGGCGGTGATCGACGGATGGTGGGGCCCTTGGCCCGGGCCGCTGCCGGTGTCGGTGTGGACGCATTTTTTATCGAGTGCCATCCAAACCCGGACGAGGCGCTTTCCGATGGACCCAATATGATTTCGCTCGAAAGCCTGACCCCCCTTTTGAAGTCTCTGGCGGCCATCAACTCCGCCCGGCTCGAGGGGGAGGAAAGTTAATTCGATTGAAACCGAATATTCTTCATTCCTTTCTATTTGTTTTTCTGTCCGCTCTGACTGCCTGCAGTGGATATGATCCTGTTCCATGGCGCGATGCCCTGGAGGGAGAAAAATCACTCGCGGCTTTCGGCCGGAGAATGGTTGCCGTCCTTGAGAGCGGAGTCAAAAAAAACCGGCTTAAGTTGGATCCGAACGTAACGGATTCCCGAGACGAGATTTCCAGGCGTGCCTCCTTGGCCCCTCTCCGCATTGTTGTCGTCGCTTTTCCCGAAGCGCGGACCGGACTCCGAACAGAATTCAGCAAAAAAATCGAGCGCGCGATTCGAGAGGCGCTGGGGCGATCCGGCACTTTTCATATTGTTGATGGGGGCGACGGCCTCTCCTGGCAGGAGACGGGGCTGTCGGTATCCGACGTGACTCCCGCCACTGGGTGGACGGGTGTTTTCGGGCGGCTCGACGAGGAGGTGACCCTGGGGAAAGCGCAAGGAGAATCGCTCAAATCCATTCAAAGTAATTTGAACAAACAGTTGGATGGCGACCATCCTGTCCGGGGCTTATGGCCGAAGGTGAAGAAGGGGGCTTACGGGGAAAGTTCGGCCGTTTATGCGGCGTCGATGCTTGGGGCGGATGCCGCGGTGTTTGGCGCCTATTCGCTTGGCACCGACCGGGTCCGCGTCTGGGGCGCGGTAGTGGTGAACAGTCCTCCCGAGACCATTTATTTCAAAAGGGGTTTTGAGCATATCTTCGGTCTTCCCGAGCGGGTCGAGGAGTCAAGGCCTTATATGGCGTTGGCGAGAGGGTATCTGCCAAGAGAAAATGTGCCGGACGCCTGGCTCTCTTTCTGGCTTCCTCCCCGTCCCCACACCCGGCCGAAGTACCCCGGCACTTGGGCGGATTTAACTTTCGAGGTGGAGATGGAGCAAATCGACCTCGCGGGACGGCGAACCCAGTTGAATGGCGGTGAGGTGGTGGGGCCAAAAACCTTGCTTGTGGGCCGCATCGGCGTACTCGCTCCCCGGTTTATCTATGGATTCGCGGTGGACAGCCGCGGAGAGACCGAGGAAGTATTCTCCTCCGGAAACGGGGAGGGCAGGCCTGCCTTGGTCGTCCCCGGAAAGGTTTCCCATTTTACCGCGAGACTTCTTCCCGCTGGCAGGACCTACCGGGTCTACTTTGTTTCCTCATGGAAGGATTTTGACGGTAATAAGGCCATCGAAATGACCATGAGCCGTCTCGGCCTTCCGGGCCGCGGGGGAAGCGTTGCCTCGAATTTCCGAGAAGTTTTGAAGGGATTCCCTCAAAAATCATGGTTTTTGCCGCCCGGGCAGGAGCGGCTGATTCTCGAAGAGGGCTGGGATCACTACGTTTGCTGGGTTCACCGAAAAAAAAGCGAATAAAGACGCATTTTTTCCACCCGAAACAGGAGTATGATAATCCTCATGGGGCGATTCGAATAATGGATATCCTGTCCCGGTGGCCTTATCGGTGATTCTCTAGATTTGAGATGCCCATGTCATCTCCTGATTTACCCATTAGACCTGAAGCTGATTTTTCCTTCGTGGGTGATTCCATCCGCCTGGAAGGTTCGTTGCGATTTACCGGAAAATTCCTCCTGGACGGCCAGTTCAGTGGTGTAATAGAGGGAAACGGTCGCCTGGAACTGGGTTCCTCCGCTCAGGCAGAAGGAAGAATTTCCGTCGAGGAGTTGGTCCATCACGGTACGAGCGAAGGCGATCTCATCGCCGTTGATAAACTGGATCTTCAGCCTGGATGTCATCATCGGGGAGATATTCAGGCGCTTCGGGTCCAAATTAGCCCCCAAGCTTGTCTTGAGGGTGTCTTGAAGAT
>JAPYQX010000523.1 GCA_029937135.1 Nitrospinota bacterium | reverse complement strand
ATTGGCTTCTGGGGTAACATAAGGAGTGGTATCACTATCGGGGGCAGGTCACCTCAAGGCGCGAGAAAAGAATATGCCCCACCATCCGGCCGTCCATGTCCGCGACCAGGGAAACCACCACCAAATTCTCCGACCGCAGGCGGCCGATTAGATCCGCCTCATCCGGTTGTCCGAACGCGGCGCGGTTTATTTCGGAAACCGCCTCCCGGTCTCCTTCGTTCTCCAGGCGGATCGCCAATTTTTTCACGAATTATTCTTTCCCATCCACGGAATGATGTGCCAACAAGGGCTCTTCCCCTAATTCCGCACCGAGCACCAAAATTCTGGGATCCCACCCCCCTCTAGGCCAAGCCTTCGATGACCGCCGTGGCGAGTTCGCTGCCACGGTGAAGAAGATCGATCCGCAGGTTCTCCTCGGGGGCGTGGGCGTTCGAGTCGGCGTTCGCGAATGGAAACCAGAGCGAAGGGATGCCGAGATCGCGGGTAAAGAGAATATCTGGGACGCTGCCCCCGAAGTTGGGAAAAACGACAGGCGGCTCGCTCCGCGCGGCGACGGCCGAGAGGATTTTCTCGATGAGAGGGTGGTCGGCGGGCGTCTTGCTCGGAAAGAAGGCGGCCTTGCGCTCCACCTCGATGTCGCCAAAACCCTCAGCATCGAGGAATTCGCATAAATCCCCGAAAATCCGGTCAGGGTCCTGATCCACCACGAGACGGAAATCTAGCTTCGCCCTGGCCCCGCCGGGCAGTACAGTCTTCACTCCCTCCCCGGAATAACCGCCCTGAAAACCGCAGATGTTCAGGTTCGGCTGAACAAGGGTTTTCTCGTAGAAGGCGCCGGGATCGGGAATCCGCCGCATCTCCTCGCCGAGAGCGGCGGCGAGTTCCGAGGCCGGGTCGGGAATTTCGGCGAGCGCCTTCCGATCAGCCTCGCCCACCGGGCGGACAGCCTCGTAGAATCCAGGCAAGCGCACCTGGCCCCCCTCGTCCCGCAGGACACGGACAGCCTCGATGAGCCGCCAGAACGGGCTTGCTACCGCCCCGCCGTAGGTTCCGGAGTGGAGGTCCTTGCCCGTGCCCCTCGATATGAGCTCGATATACAAAAGTCCGCGGCAACCGAGCGCGATCGTCGGCCGGTCCGAGGGATGGAGGGAGCCGTCCGA
>JAPYQX010000209.1 GCA_029937135.1 Nitrospinota bacterium | reverse complement strand
GGCGAAAACCTCGCCGTCGATGCGAACGGCAAATTCGACCTTGAAACCGCCGCCGCCTACGGGGATGCGATGGCGCCCTACGGCCTCCGCTGGTACGAGGAGGCGGGCGACCCCCTCGACTTTGGGCTCCAGGCCGAGCTTTCGGAGCGCTACGAGGGCCCGATGGCCACCGGCGAGAATCTTTTCTCCCACCAGGACGCCCGCAACCTCATCCGCCACGGTGGTCTGCGCCCGGACCGCGATATCCTGCAATTCGACTGCGCCCTGAGCTACGGCCTCGTCGAGTACCTGCGCACCCTCGAAATGCTCGAGGCAAACGGGTGGTCCCGCCGCTCCTGCATCCCCCACGGGGGGCACCAGATGTGCCTCAACATCGCGGCCGGCCTCGGCCTCGGCGGAAACGAGTCCTACCCGGACGTATTCAAGCCCTTCAACGGCTTCGCCGATGATGTCGCCGTCGAGGGGGGATTTGTGGGCTTTCCCGATATCCCGGGTATCGGCCTTGAAGCTAAGAACGAACCCTACCGGATCATGAAGGAGCTAGCAGGGATTTAAAGAAGCTGACGGGAATTTGAAGAAAGCAATTTACAACTGGGCGGTGGTTAGCCTTGAAATGGGGAATTTAACCCGGATTTCCCATGAGGCGTTATTTCCCCCGATCCCTGCCGGGACCCCCCCCTTGCCGAATAATCCAAAACTCATCAACCATACCGCCCCACTTTTTTGACGGGAATCAATCGGATTTTCGCCCCATCGGCGGATATCCGCCGATTCAGGGGGCAAAATGTGTGGTATATCCACAATAACTACCAGGAAATTAATTGAAACAATTAAAACATTCTATTTTGAATATGAGCCCGGCTTGAATACCAACTCATGAAATTGAACATCGGAACGAAAACGAACGTCTTTAACTTTTTAGGGGAAGTCCATGAACGCAAAACGAATCATCGGAATCATCACCGCGCTCACGCTCGCCCTTCTATTCCTCCTCGCCCCCGAATCGGGGTAAACGCCGCTTGCGTCTTTCGCCGCTCTGTAGGAAAAATACACTGGCTACGACAAGCCACCCTGGCTCGGCGAACCGCCGGGGCCTGTGAGGCCACCTTGGCCTTCAGACACAATTTTCGCGGAGAATCAAAAATGGCCGGACAGACAGCGGCGCAAAAGATCATCGCCCGCGCAAGCGGCAGGGAGAGCGTCGGCATCGGAGAAATCGTCTGGGCGAAGGTGGACGCCCAACTGATGCACGACAATCAGGGCCCCTACCGGATGGGCAAGGATTTCAAGTCCCTGGGGCTCCCCATCTGGGACAAGAACAAGTTTGTCCTCACGGCGGACCATCACAACCCGCCCACCAAGGACGCCCAGACCAAGGTTCTGAACATTACCCGCGACTTCGCCAGGGAGCAGGAGCTTCCCCATTTTTACGACGGCGAGGGCATCTGCCACATCCTCATGGCCGAGCGGGGCTTCGTTCGCCCCGGCGGAATTCTCACGGGAACCGACAGCCACACCACGAACGCCGGGGCGCTGGGCGCGATGGGCATCGCCGTTGGCCCGACCGAGAGCATCGGCGTCCTCACGACGGGCGAGGTCTGGCTCCGCGTGCCCGAGACGATTCGAATCGATTTCAACGGTAAAATGCCGCTTGGCACCTGGGGTAAAGATCTGGTCCTGCTCGCCCTCAAGGACATCGGCCTGGACGGAGCGGATTATCAAGTGCTCGAGTGGGGCGGCGAGGCGGTGATGTCGCTTTCGGTCGAGGACCGGATGACGCTGACGAACATGTCCACCGAGTTCGCCGCCAAGAGCGCCCTCATCGAGGTGGACGAGAAAACCGAGGCCTATCTCCGCGAGGCGGGGGTGGAGGACGGCTGGGAGGCGCAGACCACGGACCCGGACGCCGCCTACGCCGCCCGCCATGACTACGACGTATCGAACCTTTCGCCCCAAATCGCCTGCCCCCACCGGATGGACAATGTTTTTCCGGTCGAGGAGGTGGACTCGGGTCCGATCCAGCGGGCGCACATCGGCTCTTGCACCGGAGCGAAGCTCGCGGATTTACGGGCCGCCGCGAGCGTAATCAAGGGTCGAAAAGTCGCCCTCGGCACTCAACTCCTCATCGCCCCGGCGAGCAAGGCCATCATGAACAAGGCTTGGGAGGAAGGGACTCTGGGGCCCATCATCGAAGCCGGGGGAGTGCTCTTGCCCACCACCTGCGGCATTTGCACCGGCACCGGGCTCGGCCAATTCGGCCCCGGCGAGGTGGGAATCTCCTCCGCCAACCGGAACTACAAGGGCCGAATGGGCAGCATCGACGCCTCAATCTATCTGGGCTCGGCGGCAACGGTGGCGGCCAGCGCGGTAAAGGGCGAAGTAGCTGACCCAAGGGAGTTTTTGACATGAGCGGCACGGCGGCCGGAACCCTCGAGGGGAATGCCTGGGTTTTTGGCGACAACATCGACACGGGCTTTATCATGCCGGGCACCTACGGGAGCCTTCCCGACGAGGAACTCGCCCAGCACGTCATGAGCGGGATCGACCCCGAATTCGCGGGCAAGGTCCAGCCCGGCGACATCGTCGTCGGCGGCAAGATGTTCGGCTGCGGGTCGAGCCGCGAGACCGCCCCGCGCGGGCTCAAGTTCGCCGGAGTCGGCGTCATCATCGCCCAGAGCTTCGCGCGCACTTTTTTCAGGAACGCGATCTCCATCGGCCTCCCCGTCCTCATTTGCCCGGAGGCCGGAGCCATCGAACAGGGTGACCGTCTCCGCGCCGACCCCATCGCCGGTGAAATCGAAAACCTCACCCAGGGCAAACTTCTCCAGTCCGAGTCCCTGCCCGATCATCTGATGGAGATGGTCCGGGCGGGCGGCCTCGTGCCCTACCTTCGCGAGCGCCAGCAGAATAAATAGGAACCCCTGAAATGACGGATGTCATCGTCGTCGGCGGCGGGATCATGGGCCTGCTCACCGCCCGTGAGCTGGCCCGCGCCGGCCGGAAAGTCCTCCTCCTCGACAAGGGCCGGCCCGGCGCCGGGACCACCTGGGCCTCGGCGGGCATCGTCTCGCCCCACGGGTCGAGCGGCTCGGCGGACATAGCCGGGGAGCCCGGCCTGCGGCTCCGCCACTCATCCTTTAAAATGTGGCCCGACCTGGCCAGAGCCGTCCGCGAGGAAAGCGGGATGGACCTCGAATACCGGGAAACCGGAATTCTTCTTCTGGCCTCGACCCCGGCCGAGGCGGACGAGATTCACGAAAAGGAAAAAACCGGCCAGTGGGGGGAACCCGAGTGGTTTGATCCCGAAAGGCTCCGGCGGGAGGAACCCGCCCTCGCTATTGGACACGCGGGCGCGCTATTCGTCCAGGGGGGGAACATCGAGGTCCGCCGCGTGGGGCCGGCGCTTGAAATCGCCTGCCGGCGGCTGGGCGTCGAATTCAAAACCAGCCAGATCGTCAAGGAGCTTATCGAAGAGGGAGGCCGCGCCCGCGGCGTCCGGACCGGGGAAAACGAATTCCGGGCGCCCGCCGTCATCATCTGCGCCGGGATCGGCAGCCGGGGCGTCATTGGCGCAAGACCCGTTCCCCCGATCGTTCCCCAGCGGGGCCAGATTCTCGCCCTCGACGCTATTGGTATCGGCCTCCGGCATACTGTCCTGAAGCCATCGGACCCCTACTTCGTTCCCCGTGTGGATGGCCGGCTCGTCATCGGCGCGACCCGGGAATTCGCGGGAGAGGACCCCCGGCTCACGGCGGGAGGCCTGGGCTGGCTCCTCGCCAGCGCCATCGAGACCATCCCCGCCCTTGAGACCGCTCCCATCCTCGAAACATGGACCGGCTTCCGCCCACTCTGCTCGGATCATCTGCCCCTGATCGGCGCGGGCGAGCCCGAGGGTCTTTTCTTCTGCACCGGCCACGGCCCCACCGGGATCACCCCCGCCCCGGTGAGCGCCGCCCTCGCCGCGAGTTTCATCCTCGGCGGCGAGCCGCCCATCGACCCCGCGCCCTACGATCCGATGCGTTTTTCTTGAACAGAATAAATAAAATTATTTTCCCGCCGGATAGAAATCCACGGGAGCAATGTCCGGCAACAGCGGCCTGAGAAGTTTTCCGAAGTTCCCGGCCTCCCGGTCGTGGGGCCACCCGCTGAGGATGAATGTCGTCGCCCCCGCCTCGATGTACTCGCCCATCGCCTCGGCGACGACCTCGGGGCTCCCGGCGAGCATGGTGCCCGCACCCTGGCGCACCAGATTGATCCCCGAAAAAAGCGCCTTTCCCCACCAAAGTTTTCCCCCGGCCGTCATGGCGTCCATTCGACGCTGGGAGACGGACTCGACCTCGCCATCCACCTTTCCGGTCACAGAGGAGGCCTCGCCGTAGGATGCACTCCCGGCGATCAATTCCTCGGCTTCTTTTTTGGCCTGCTCGTCGCTCTCGCGCACAAGGATGTGAAAACGAACACCGAGCCTGAGTTCACGGCCGTGTTTTTCCCGCGCCATATTCCGGACTTCCTCGAACTCCTCGCGAATCTGGCCGGGCGGCTCCCCCCATTTGAGGAATACGTCGGCGTGCCTGGCGATGACCTCCTTGGCGGCGGGCGAGCTGCCGCCGAAGTAAAGGGGCGGGCCGCCGGGCTGGACGGGCCCCGGATACAAGAAGCCGTCCTCGACCTCGTAAAACCTCCCCTTGAATTCCACCCTCCCCTCGGGCTCCCGCCAGAAGGCGCGTGCAATCTCGATAAACTCGTCCGCCCGCTCGTAGCGCTCGTCGTGGCCGAGGTGATCGCCGTAGCGCTTTTGATCCACCGTCGAGCCGCCCGGGACGATGTTGACCGAAAGCCGCCCGTTCGATATCTGGTCCAGCGTGTTCGCCTGCTGGACGGCGAAGCCCGGGCTCGTCAACCCCGGGCGAACCGCCACGAGAAAACGAATACGCTCGGTTTCGCGCGCCAGCGCGGAGGCGAGCAGCCAGCCATCCGCGCAGGAGGTGTTGCAGGGGATGAGAATACTGGCGAGGCCGTTCGCCTCGGCTGTCTTGGCGATGTGGACCAGGTAGTCGATGGTCGGCGGTATCTCGACCGCGCCCGTGCCGAGCCGGGTCGCGTCTCCCCGCTTGTTCGATGGAAGGTACCAGCCATATTCGATGGGTTGTCCGGTCATGGGGCCCGCCCGCCTTTTCGGCTTCTCTTGAGATGAGGCTTCATTATCGCGAAATCTCCTCCGCGTGAAAACCACCCGCCTTTTCAGGTCGGTGGCGGCAGGGTAGATTGATGCCGGAAATTCACTTTCAATCAAACCATCCTGGAGATTTTCATGAGAGAAGTCCTGCTGGCGCGCGGGGCGCTTCGCCTCGCCGAGGTGAACGGGCGGATCAAGGCGGGCGAGCGCATCCTGGTGATCACCGATTACGACACCAC
>JAPYQX010000208.1 GCA_029937135.1 Nitrospinota bacterium | reverse complement strand
TTTTGACATTCCTTCTCCTGGTCAACCGCATGGTTCAGCTAACGGACCTGGTCATCAACAAAGGCGTTCCGTTAGCCACTGTCGGCCAGCTCTTGTTGACCATTCTCCCCGTGCTCTTGCTTGTCACCCTGCCCATGGCCACACTCGTCGCCTGCATTCTCACGTTCAGCCGCCTCTCCAACGACAGTGAGTTCGTCGCCATGACGGCCTCGGGGATGAGCCTCTACTCTCAACTCATTCCCGTAGCGGCCCTGGGCCTCCTTTCGGCGCTGGCAAGCGCCCTGCTGATGATGTTCGGCCTTCCCTGGAGCCACCAGGCGACAATCGATCTCCGCTATCAAATCTTGCAAAATCAGGCATCGGCCTTCGAAATCCGCGAACAGGTGTTCAACGACTCTTTTGACGGCCTTGTCATTTACGTCCGAAAATCATCACGGGAGAGCAAGGTTCTTCGCGGCATCCTGATCTCGGACACGCGGGGCGGCCAAGACAATCAGGTCATATTCGCCGAGCGGGGGTTCGTCGTCAGGGATCCGATTGGGAAAAAAATGATTCTTCGCCTTGTCCGCGGATCAACCCATCAAGTAGACGCCATCACCGACACCAAAACCGGAGCGGCCGAAAACCCCGGCGGCGAGGCCGCTCCCGACCCCCGAACCTCGCTCAGCGCGAACCAATACCAGGTAGTCCGCTTCGGAACCTACGACCTCAATCTCAACCTCACTCAGTCCCTCGGCGACGGCAAGGCGCTCCGGGTCCGGCTGCGCGGCCTCCCCGTCAGCGAACTGCGCAAAAAAATCGCCGCCGCGAAACCCGGTACTGTTCGCTACAATTCTTTTCTCGTGGAGATTTATAAGCGCTTCGCCACACCGTTCGCCTGCCTGGCGCTCGCCCTTCTGGGCGCGCCCCTTGGCGTCCAGAACCGGCGTTCGGGCCGCCATGGCGGGTTTGCCCTGAGTCTTATTATTGTATTCGCCTACTACATGGTTTCTTCGTTTTCGGAGGGTATGGGGGAAAACGGAACAATTCCCCCCCTCCTCTCCCAATGGGGGCCCAATATTCTCCTGTTCGGGGTAGCCATCTGGGCTACCCGGAGGGTAGTTCATACAGGCGCGGTGGATATTTTCGGTTACATACTCAAATTCGCTGGACGCCTGCCCATCTCCGACTGGCTGAATCCGAAATCCGCATGAACATACTCAGCAGGTATATTCTGACCCAGTTTTTCCGCTTGGCCGGAATCTGCCAGGCCGGGGCCATCACCTTGTTCCTGATGGCGGAGTTCGTCGAGCGGATTGACGACCTCGTGGAAAAAAAAGCCGCCTTTACCGACGGCCTTCTCTATTTCATTTTCAGAATTCCACAGCTCATCGTATTTTCCATCCCTCTCACTGTCCTGCTCGCCAGCGTCCTTTCCCTCCTGCTTCTTTCCCGGGGAAACGAGATTGTGGCGATGCGCGCCTGCGGGGCGAGTATTTACCGGATGATCGCGCCCATCCTTGCCGCCAGCCTCGGAATCGCGGCCCTGACATTCCTGGGAAACGAATACATCGTCCCCGCATCGAATCAGCGGATGAACCATATCTGGCAGGTCCGGGTAAAAAAAATCGCGCCCCGCGGCTACAACCGGACGAATAAAATCTGGTACCGCTCCGAGGACAACACCATCTGGCAGATCACCGTTTTCGATCCTTTCACGGACACCATGCGGGGCGTCACCCTCTACCGTCTCGACAAGGAAGATCGTCTTTTTCAGCGAATCGACGCAAAGGTGGTCAAGTGGATTCCACATGTGAAGCGCTGGCGATTTGACGATGGCCTGATCCACTATTTCAGGGGAAACGACGAAATCCGGCAGGAATCATTCACGGCAGAGCAATTCGATGTGAAGGAGGTCCCCGGAGATTTCAAGCAAACCGGGAAAAAACCCGAGGAAATGAGCTGGTCGGAGCTTCGCTCCTACATCGGCATCATGCAGACAAACGGGGTGGATACTTCCCGCTACGTCGTCGATCTCTGGGCGAAGCTGTCCACGCCCTTTATTTGCTTTGTCCTCGCACTGGTGGGGGTGCCGTTCTCGATCCGCTCGACCCGCAGCGGCGGAGTCGCTCTCGGAGTCGCCATCACGATCTCCATCGGAGCGGGCTACCTTGTTCTTTTCTATGTGGGCATTTCGCTGGGGCACGCGGGGCTGCTACCGCCATTCGTGGCCGCCTGGGGACCTAATGCCATATTCCTGGCGGGGGGGTCATACCTTCTCACCCTTGTCCGCTCCTGAGCCCTGTCCGCGCCCGGCGGCCTTGACGATAAGGCGTGCCAGCTCGTCTCCCCCCTCCACCTCCATTTCGGCGCGAAGCACCCGGAAACGCTCGTCACCGGCCAGGGCGCCGAGCTTCACGGCATCTTTTTCCGTCGTGACGGCGAGGTCCGCCCCGGTTTTTTCGATGGCGGCGGCGATACGCTTCAACTCCTCCGCGCCGTAAGCCGCGTGATCGGGAAAAACCAGATTATCGAGGACCCGCGCGCCCAGCGCGGAAAGCGACCGGGCAAACCCCCCGGGGTTCCCGATTCCGCTCACCGCCACCACAGCCGCGCCGTCGAGGTCCGCGGGATTTCCCACTGGGGCGCCGCCGATGTCGAGCAGGGCCGAGGGCGTCAGCATTCCCTCGAAAATTTTTACATCCGGGGCAAGCGCACGCAAACGTCCGCGAGCACCGCCGCCCGAAGGGTCCGTACCATTTACGCCGCCCGTGATCAGGACGGCATTGGCCCGGCGAAGCGCGCTTAGAGGCTCGCGCATCGCTCCGGCTGGAAAAACGCGGCCATTTCCGAACGGGCGCTCCCCCCGGAGCACCACCAGATCGAAACAACGCGGCAAGGCCAGGTGTTGGAACCCGTCATCGGCGATGATCGCCCCCGCGCCCAATTCCGCCGCCCGCCGCGCCGCGGCGGGGCGATCCCGCCCGGTGACGATGGGCGAGGAGGGAAACATTCGCGCCAGCATCACCGCCTCATCCGAAGCGGGCGGTGAGGAGAGGATCACTCCCGCCCCGTCGCTCACCACGCACACACCCCCCTCGGCTCCGCCATAGCCCCGGCTAATGACGGCGGGCATGATTCCGGCCTCAATCAGCCGCGAGATGAGCCAGACCACGGCCGGGGTCTTGCCGGTTCCGCCGAGGGCGAGGTTGCCTACCGAGATTACAGGGGTGAACAGGGCATCGGCCACGCCCAGGCCCGTTTCATAAATTGTCCGGCGGAGACGCATGATATCGCCGTAGAGCCATCCGGCCGGAGCCAGGGCCGCGAGAACTCCACGGGCCCACAGGGGCGCGCCGGGGTCTCCCTCCAGGGCCGCAAGAAGCCTCTTCCGCCCACCCACTATCCGTCCATCCTTCGAGAATCCAATACCCCGAGCAGGAATTCCGAGGCCCGTCCGGCGGCGCCACGGTTCGCCATCACCAACTCCTTCGCCGAAGCTCCCGCCGCATCCAGTTTGGCCGGGTCGCTAAGCCAGGGGAGGAGCGCGCCAGCCAGCTCTCCGGCGTTTTCCACCCGGACGGCTCCTCCCACCCGCAGCAGATCACCCGCGACTTCCGCGAAATTGTCCATATGAGGGCCAAAGACAACGGGAACGCCCCACCGTGCGGCCTCGATGGGGTTTTGCCCCCCGTGCGGGATGAGAGAGCCGCCGATGAACGCCGCCGTAGCGCATGCATAAGCCTCCGCCAACTCACCCATCCTGTCGAGAAGAACGACCTTCCCGGTGTTGTTTCCGCCACCACTTTCGCTTCCACTTCCGCTCCCGCTGGCGCTGGTGCCGGCGATTTCGCTCCATCGAACCGGGTCGAGCCCGCCCCGCCGAAGCTCGGCCTCGGCCTCCTCCAGACGCTGCAAATGCCGTGGAGCGAACAACACACCCAGGCGCTCGAACCGCTCTCTGAGGGTGTGAATAGCGGCGGTCAATCCAGCCATCTCCCCCGAATGGGTACTTCCGGCGACGATGATCGGCTCCGCTCCGGCGAGACCGAATTTTTTCTTCAGGTCCTCCGGGCTCCCGCTCATCCCCGGCGCCGGCGCGTCGTATTTGATGTTCCCGGCCGCGAATACCCCCGGCGCCCCCAGGGAGCGGTAACGGCTGGCATCGGCCTCCCCGCGCGCCGCGACCCCGGCAAGTCTCCTCAGAACGGGGGCAAAAAGGAAACGCAGCCGGGAGTAGCCACGAAGGGATTTTTCGGAAAGCCGCCCGTTGATCACACATACCGGCAGACCACCGCGCGCGGCCTCCCAGACGAGATTGGGCCATATCTCGGTTTCGATGATGGCGATTCCTCCGGGTCCGATTCGCCGGAGAGTGCTTCGCACCGCGTGAGGATAGTCAAAAGGAAGGTAGAAAACATATTCAACACCCTCGATTTTCCCGGCTTCCTCGCGGCCGGTTTCGGTGACCGTCGAAAGCACGACACGAAGTCCGGGACGCCTTTTCAGGAGTTCGGGAATGAGCGCGGCGGCGACGCCGACCTCGCCCACCGAGACCGCATGCAGCCAAACCCTGCCTTCCTCGTCCACAGGGGGGAGAGAGCGCACGAACCCCAGACGTTCTCTCGTTCCCACCAGCGAGTGTCCGCGCGTCCAGGTGTGAATGAGGTAGTAAACGCCGATAAGGGGGGAGGCAAGGAAAATCACCGCGTTGTAGAGAATGAGGGCCAGGGTGTCCATTATTCCCCGCCGGGCCGAATCGAGGCCCGGGCCGCCTCGTTCGCCGCCAGAATGCGGAGTTCAAGCTCCTTGCTGTGGGTTTCTAGAGCAGCATCGTCAATCGAGGCCGGAACCTCCAGCGGTTCCCCGTAGGAAATAATAACTTTTGAAAACGGCAGCGGAATTATCGTCTTGTCCCAGGTTGGAAGGCGCGCGCACCGGGAAGCGGCGAAACCCACCGGATAGATCGGCAGGCCCGTCAGCGAGCCAAGATAAATCACCCCCGGCTTGACCCTCTCCGGAGGACCGTTCGGACCGTCCGGCGTGAAGATCGGAAAAACCCCGTCCCCCGCCAAACGGGCCAGTTGCCGCAAGGCCGAAGCCCCGCCCTTGTTTCGCCCGTCCATCTTTCCCGAGGAGCCCCGGACGCTCCGGCCCCCGAGACGGGCCATGACATGGGCGAGAAGTTCCCCGTCCACACTTCGGCTGACCAGGCTCGCCCACGGAAAACCCGTGGAGAAATGAGGAGCGATTCCAATATGGTGGTGCCAGAAAGCGCCAATAGATACATTCCTGGGGGGGGTGCTGAAACCTCTGTGAATCTCGGGTTGAAGGGAAACCGCCCTGACGGTGGCGTAAATAGCCCGCAACAGGCCCGCGATGCCGGCCGCCCCGAGGCGGGTGATAAGTGGAGCATGGGGATTGCACCCCCGGTCATCATACGGCGATGAGTCCGGAGACCTCTCACCTT
>JAPYQX010000522.1 GCA_029937135.1 Nitrospinota bacterium | reverse complement strand
AGTCCAAGTATACCGATTTCAAGTATGATGCGACTGTTCGATAGCCGCCCAAATATCAAGACCATAACCGGACATGGCCCCGCGGGACCCGGGAGACAACCAAAGCCGATGAGCAGCCGAAACCGAAAACTCGAAATCTTTTCCTGGTGCGCTTACGATTTCGCCAATTCGGCCTATCCCACCCTCATCGTCACCGTCGCCTACAGCATCTATTTCAAGAAAATCGTGGCCGGGGGCGGCGGAAGTGCGGATTTCCTCTGGGGCCTCTCCCTCTCCACAGCGATGATCATGACCTCCTTGATTGCCCCGCCGCTGAGCGCCATCGCGGACCGCTCGGCTGTTCGGAAGCGCCTCCTCCTCGTCTTCGCCGGCGTCTGCATCGCGGCGACACTGCTGCTCTCCACCGTGGGGGCCGGGATGGTCGCCTGGGGGATGGGCCTGTATATCCTCGCCACGGTCGGCTTCGAGGGGTCGCTCGTTTTCTACAACGCCTTTTTGCCGGACATCGCGGCGCCCGCCGTCCGCGGGCGGATCAGCGGTTGGGGATGGGGGGCCGGCTACCTCGGCGGCCTGCTCTGCCTGTTTCTGGTCAAGCCGCTTCTCGCCGGGGGATTCTCGCCGGAATCCCTTCCCCTCTTCCGGGCCAGCTTCGCCGTCGTCGCCGCGTTCTATGCGATATTCACGCTGCCGCTAATTATCTGGCTCGGGGAGTCGCGCCCTCCCGTATGGCCCCAGGCCTACGGAGACTTGAGGCTCTCGGGCGGGCGGCCCAATGCGCTGCTCGGAGCGGTGGCCGCCTTCCGCTCGCTCTGGAAAACATTCCAGGCCATTAAAAATAGAGAGGGAGCGCTTCGGTTTCTCCTCGCGTTCTTTCTCTATAACGACGGAATCGTCACCGTGATTTCGTTCAGTTCGATCTACGCCGTAACCACCCTGGGATTCTCCATGGGGGAGACCCTCGAACTCTTCATCGCGGTCCAGCTATCGGCGGGGGCCGGAGCCTTCGCGCTCGGCTATCTCTCCGACTGGTGGGGAGAGAGAAAAACCATCCTCCTCACCCTGGGGAACTGGTGCCTTGTGGTCGTCGTGGCTTATTTCACGGAGACGAAGGGTGTCTTCCTGATGGTCTCCATACTTGCGGGATTCTCGCTGGGCTCGTGCCAATC
>JAPYQX010000207.1 GCA_029937135.1 Nitrospinota bacterium | reverse complement strand
TCCATCGAGCCCGTCGGTGAGGTTGACGGCATTGCTCGTCGCCACGATCACAAGGGCGGCATAGGGTACATACCAGAAACCGATATCGGGCTGGAGGTTCTTGAAAAAGGGAAACATCACCACGGTCGGAAACGAAGTTTCGACCGCACCGCTATAAAGCGCATAACCCGCGATAAGGCCTAGGAGACCCTGAATCATGAACTTTCGCAGGGGAGTGATCCCCTTTTTGTCCTTGAGAACGACTTTGCGGTAATCGTCCGCGAAACCGAGACATCCGAAACCGACCAGGACAAATAAAACCAACCAGATGAAGCGGTTGCTCAGATCATTCCAAAGAAGAACACACAAGATAGAACTGAAAAGGATCAGCAACCCGCCCATCGTTGGGGTTCCGGCCTTGGAAAGATGGCTCTGGGGGCCGTCTATCCGAATCTCCTCTCCGATCTGGCGCCGCTTGAGCGCCCGGATCAGGATCGGTCCGAGCACAAGACATAAAACCATACCGAACATGACGGCCACCGCCACCCGGAAGGTGATGAATTTAAAAACGCTGAAGGCCGAAACCCATTCGCTTAGATAGACCGTGAATTCATAGAGCATCAGCCCCTCAACGCCTCCACCGCTCGCTCCATCGCCATCGAACGCGAGCCCTTGATGAGCACCCAATCGCCGGGCATCGCCCGCTCCGCCACCCAGGCGGCTGCCTCCTCGGGAGAGGAAAAAACCTCTGCCTGATCAATCGACATCCCCGCCCGGTGAGCCTCGTTGGCGGCCAGCCGCATCACCGGACCGACAGCGGCCAAGAAATCGAGACCCGAGGTGGCGGCCACGCGGCCAACCTCCATGTGAGCGAACTCCTCGAAGGCTCCCAGCTCCCTCATGTCGCCCAAAACCGCGAAGGCCCGGCCCGCCCCCTTGAGTTCGCACACCGTTTCGATCGCCATGCGGACTGAAGTCGGGTTCGCGTTATAGGCGTCGTTCAAAAGAAAAATCCCTCCCGCAAGTTCCTCGACGCCCAGCCGCATGGCCGGAGGAGCAGCCTCCTCCAGGCCGAGAACGATTTCTTCAAGCGGGCTTCCAAGCTCCGATGCCGCGGCTGCGGCCGCCAATGCGTTGAGGGCGTTGTGGCGTCCCACGGCCGGCAGACGGACTTCCGCCTCCCCGCCGCCGATTCGGATACGAAAAGAGACCTCCCCGCGTTCCGACATTTGAACGTTCGTCCCGCGGACATCGTTTTTCGCCTCAAAACCAAACGTCAAAATGCGGCCCCCTTTTGCCCGAAACTGGTCGGCCAGGACGGCGCACTGAGTGTCTTCGCCAGGCAGGACAGCCACGCCATCGACCCCCATTTCCTCGAGAAGCTCCCCTTTCGCCTCACGAACAGCCTCAATCGATCCGAGTCCCTCGAGATGAACCGGCGCCACCGATGTAATCACGGCGACCGTGGGCGCCGCGATTTCCACCAGGCGGCGAATCTCGCCCGGACGATTCATACCCATCTCGAAAACCGCCCGTTCATGCTCCGGGCACAGCCCGAGCACCTGAAGCGGCAGACCGATGAAATTATTCAGATTTCCCTCCGACTTCAGCGTTTCGGCCCCCTTCGCCAGGATCGCGCCAATCATTTCCTTGGCCGTCGTTTTTCCATTGCTGCCGGTCACGGCCACAACGGGCAGTTCAAACCGCCGTCTGTGATACCGGGCGAGATCGCCCAACGCCCTGAGCGTGTCCTCCACTTCCACGATAAAGCCGTCCTCCGGCTCTCCCGGCGAGCGCCCCCTCCCGGCGAGACACCCCGCGGCCCCGCTCTCGAAAGCGGTCTTGATGAAATCGTGGCCGTCGAAACTCGGCCCGGAGATGGGAACAAAAAGTTCACTCGTTCGTAGGGAACGCGAGTCCGTGCTCACCCCCGATGCCTTCATTCTGCCCTCGCCCCGCACCAATTTCCCCGATACCGCCTCTTCGACTTCAATCGCGGTGAATTCCGCCGCCTTATCCGCCACCATCACTGGCCATACCCCAAATGACGCAATGCCTCGCGCGCCACTTCGCAATCGTCAAACGGCAATTGCCGGTTTCCGATTTCTTGATAGGTTTCATGTCCTTTTCCGGCGATTACCACGGTGTCACCGTTGCGGGCCTCGGCAATGATGCTCTGAATCGCCTCGTGCCGATCCACGATGGTGCACGAACGCTCCCTTCCCCTCTCAACGAGGCCGGCGCCCGCCTCCATCTCGCGAAGAATGGCCTCCGGGTCTTCCGTCCGGGGATTGTCGGAGGTCATGAAAACCCGATCACTCGCCCGGAGCGCCGCCGCCGCCATCAACGGCCGCTTTTTCCGATCACGGTCTCCGCCACAGCCCATCAACGTCAAAAGGCGGCCTTTCGTCACTGGCCGGGCGACCTCCAATACCCGCGCCAAGGCGTCCTCGGTGTGAGCGTAATCGACGACCACGAGAAAAGGCTGCCCCAGGTCCACTTTCTCGAAGCGGCCCGGCACATTTTCCAGCGTGCGCACTCCCTCGGTGATCTCCCCGGGAGAGAGCCCCAACGCCATGCAAGCCGCGGAAGCCGCGAGGATGTTGCTCACATTGTGTTGTCCGGTGAGCGGGGATTCGATCCTCTCCCGCCCCCCGGGATAAATCAGATCGAAAGCCATCCCCCCGGCGGTGACGGAAAGTCCCTCGGCTCTAACATCCACCTCGCCGGAGAAGCCGTAGCTTTTGACATCTCCTGCAACCTCGGACGCAATTCTCTTTCCGAAGGGGTCGTCTGTATTCAAAACCGAAACCTCGGGGGCCATTTCCGTGAACAGACGCAACTTGGCCTGAAAGTAACTTTCCATGTCCCCGTGAAAATCGAGATGATCCTGCGTCAGGTTGGTGAACACGGCGGTCCTGAACGAGCACCCAAGAACGCGCTTGAGCTCCAGGGCATGGCTCGAAACCTCCATCACGGCATGGCTCGCACCCGCCTCGAGCATCTCGGCCAGATAAAACTGAAGATCGGGGGCCTCGGAGGTCGTCCTTGGATTAGCGATAATCTCGCTCCCCACGCGGTAATGAATCGTCCCCATCAAACCGGTGACACGGCCCGCCGCCCGCAGAATAGCGTCGATCAAAAACGCAGTCGTCGTTTTCCCGTTCGTCCCGGTCACTCCGGTAAGGGCCAGCTCCCCGGAGGGATGCCCAAAGAAAACGTCGGCAAGCAACGCCATTGCCTCCCGGCAGGAGGGAACCAGGAGGACGGGTACATCTTCGGGAATATTATCCACCAACCGTTCGAGGACGAGAGCGCTAGCGCCCGACGCAATCGCGGCGGCGGCGAAATCATGCCCGTCCGCCTCGAAGCCCGGCACCGAGACGAAAAGATCCCCCGGGCCGGCGCGGCGGGAGTCGAATGCCACTCCACTTACCTCCACGCCCTCTTCGCCCTCAAGTCGCGCTCCGGGTATCGCCCGGGCCAGTTCAAAGAGAAAAGCTCTTCGGTCATCTGTCATCACACCCACGCTCAACGCGCCCGCTCCCGTTGACTCGGATAAATCGGGCGGTCGTGAAGCACCTCCCGGACCCTCTGCACCATGCGAAATGCTCTTTCACCAAACGAGACCCTCTCGGCCCGCACCGAACGGCCCGAGGGAAATATTTCGTCTTGCAGGATGATGACCCGGGCGCCCTCGGGCGGCACTCTGAGGTAGCGCATTGTCTGCCACGCAATTCGTTTCCAAACCGGCGCGGCAATCGTCGAACCCCATGCCGCACCCCTGATTTTCCCCTCGTCAAAGACGACGAGGAGAGCAATCCGGGGGTTTTTGTATGGGATAAAACCAACGAAAGATGTGATGAAATTTTCTTTGCTGTAGCCCCTGATGCCCGGTTCCGCTTTTTGCGCGGTTCCCGTTTTTCCGGCGGCGCCGTAGCCGAGAACCTCCGCGGACGCTCCCGTCCCGTGAGTGACCACCTTCCTGAGAATCCCTCTGAGCTTCCTCGCATTGAGGACGGAGATCACCCGTTTTGGCGGCGGGGCCACGGTCCGCTTCTGGAGCCGGCCATTTTTTTCAACGGCCTCGACAATCCGGGGCGAATTCATGAGACCGCCATTCGCCACCGCCGCGACAGCCATCACCATTTGAAGTGGTGTCACGCCGATTTCCTGTCCCATGGAAATCGAGGCGAGCGATGTGCTTGACCAACGTTTCACCGGCCGGAGTATTCCTTTTGCCTCTCCGGGAAAATCAATCCCGGTCTTTGAACCGAAACCAAACCGGCGGGCTATCCTGTAGACCCCCTGTGCCCCAACGTCCATGGCCATCTTGTAGGTGCCAATGTTCGAGGAGTTCACAATCACGCTCTCGGCCGTCAACCAGCCGAATTTTTTATGATCCCGGAGGACAAACCGGCTTCTCCCGATCGGGAATCTTCCGTTCTCCGCGAAATATCCCTTACTCAGTTTCCCGCCCGAGTCCAGGTAGGCCGCCACCGTAATGATTTTGAATGTTGAACCCGGCTCGTAGATGCTTTGGACGGCATCCTGCCTCCAGCGTTCGGGCTTATAGCGCCCATACGTGTTGGGGTTGTAGCCCGGAACGGTGGCCATCGAAAGAATGCGGCCGGTGGCCGGCTCCACCATCACGCCGATTGCCCGCCGCGCGCCCGACCGCTCGAGCTGGAGCGTCAACTCTTTTTCGACGATGTACTGGATCACTTCGTCCACCGTCAGGCGAATGTCCGCTCCGGGATCGGATTGGGCTACAACGGTGGCCTCGGGATGGATCGAACGTCCTCTTGCGTCCTGTTCGATTCGGACCCGGCCGGGCTTCCCCTTCATATCCGAATCGCGGGCAAGTTCAACCCCGGCCAGCCCGATTTCGTCAATACCAACGAACCCGAGCAGGGAGGAGGCCATTTCTCTTTTCGGATAAAACCGGCGGCTTTCGGTGACGAATCCCAGCCCTGGCTCCTTGAGAGCAGCCACCTGGTCCTTTTGTTCAGGGGTTAGTTTCCGCTTCAACCATACATAGCTGCCGCGCCGCCTCAACTTTTTATTGAGTTTCGCCGATGGAAGACCCAGAATTCCAGAAAGCCTCCGGGATACCATCGCGGGATTTTTTACCTCTCTTGGATTCGCATAGAGAGAAAGCGCATCCATGCTTACCGCAAGGGGGCGTCCCCTGTCGTCGAGGATATCCCCGCGCTTGGCGCGGACCCGGAGTGTGCGGCGAAGCTGCCTATCGGCATAGGCGGCGAGGCGTTCCTGGTCCCGGATTTGAATAATGAAAAGCTTAACGACAAGCGCACCAAACCCGAGACTGACGAGGACACCGCATACAATCAGGCGTACGAAGAAACCCTTCTTCATGGCCCGCTTCCTGGTCCAGGCGGAGGTGAAACACAATAAAAAATATTAAAAAGTATTAAGGGTGCCGGGGCGGGACCATCACATAAACGACCTGGCCCTGGTC
>JAPYQX010000521.1 GCA_029937135.1 Nitrospinota bacterium | reverse complement strand
GCACAATCCCCCTCGCCGGGGGGAACCGCTTCTCGCCGAGAATTCCGCACCCACCGGCGAGGAGGCGAAAGCCTATCTCAACGGCACTACTGCCGGTGCGGGGCATACCCGGAAATTCCGAAAACGGTCCGGAGGCTGTCCGGCCCTTGAGATTTACCACACACCATGATGAAGGGGAGCCGCAATGGGAAACTACGACGGAATCATGATCGGTGCCGGGCACAACGCCCTCGTTTGCGCGGCCTATATGGCGCGGAGCGGCCTCAAGGTGGGCGTTTTCGAGAGTGAAGAGGAGATCGGCGGCGGCTCGTCCACCCGCGACTACCTCCTTCCGGGTTACCGCTCCAACATGCACGCGAACTTTTTCATCGGGCTCGACGATTTTCCGATCATGAGCGACCTCGAACTCGGAAAGTACGGGTTCCGGTGGCTTACCCCCCCGGTCCAGCACGCCGCCCTCTTCCGCGACGGCTCGGCCATCGTCCTTCACCGGGACCCCGAAAAAAGCGCGGCCTCTATCGCCCGGTTCTCTGAAAAGGACGCGAAAACATTTCGCGATCTTCACCAGCGCTACGCCGTTGAACTCGGTCCGCTCATGCGGAGTTTTCTTTTTCACACCCCGCTTCCGCCCGCCGAGATCGCCGAGCGCGTTAAGGGCCAGAAAGGCCGCGATTTACTCTCCTTCGCGCCATTGAGTATTTCCGAGGCCATCGACGCCAACTTCGAGCACCCGCGCCTGCGCACCTTGTTCAAACTCTTCGCCCACGCAATCACCGTCGAGGACGAACCCGGCACCGGCATGTTCTTTCCCGGTCTTTTCTCGACCCAAACAACTCTGGGCCTCCCCTGCGGCGGGGCGCTTGAGCTGCCGAGGGCCCTCGAAAAACTCATTGTCGAGCAGGGAGGTGAAGTCCACCGGAGCAGCCGGGTCCGCGAGGTCATCCGCGAGGGAGGCCGGGCGGCGGGCATCGTTCTCGACGACGGCAACCGCCACCTCGCCAACAAATTCGTCACCAGCAGCCTGAACGCGCCCGCTTCAATCCGGCTGGCCGGGGAGGACGCATTTCCGGACGAGGTGAATGAAAAACTCGGGGCCTGGGATTGGGGCTTCCATTCCCTGATGACGCTCCACATCGCCACCTCCGAGCGCCCGATATACCGGGCCGAG
>JAPYQX010000206.1 GCA_029937135.1 Nitrospinota bacterium | reverse complement strand
TCTCTCCAGTTCGTGGCCGACGCGGTAGACCACCTGAACGCGGACAACAACGAGCTGAATGAAAAATGCGCTCAGCTTTCGCGCAAGGTGAGCGAAATGGTGGCGCGTGAGGCCCGGGTCGAAAGAAGAATTCATGCTGTGAATGAACTCAGAGAGGAATCGAAGACCCGGTCCGAGCAATTGCTCGAAAATTCAAAGGCCGAGGCCGAGAAGATGGTCACCCAGGCCGGGGAGGAAGCTTCCCGTATCCGGGAGGAGGCGGAATGGAAATCCCGGCGCCTGAAGGACGAGGTGGCCGCGCTTGAGAAATTGAGGGAAAAAACCGTCCAGAACCTCGCCGAGGTACTTAGAATGCAGACCCGCCTTCTCGAAAACGAGGCGGATCGCCTGGGAATCGAAATTCCGAAAATTTCGGGCGATGAGGGTGGGAACGTGGTTCCCATCAACCAGAAGGCGGAAAGCGAGGGGAAGTGATCCCCGTTCGCCGGGATGGCGGTGCCCTTAGTTTCGAGGTGGCGGTTCAGCCCCGCTCATCGAAGGCCGCTGTCCAGGGAGAGCGGAGCGGGGCGCTTCGGGTCCGGCTTACCGCGCCGCCGGTGGATGGGGCGGCGAACAAGCAGTGCGTGGAAGTTTTGGCGAAAGCCTTCCGGATACCCAAGAGCACGGTCGAAATCGTTTCGGGAGCGAGCTCCAGGCGAAAGCGGATTCGCATCGGCTGCGGCGATCCCGCCGCGCTGGAAAGCCAGCTGGCTTCGTTGATTGAAAAAACCTCCTGACATGAATCGCCTGCGGCGGTTTCCCCGACCGGGTATTTTCGTTTGGAGATGATTTTGGAAATCGAGGGAAATTTTCATACACTGGAATACCGGGACGGCGCGCTTCATCTGATCGATCAGCGCCGCCTGCCCGGAGATGAGAGTTACGTCGAGTGCCGGACCGAGGCCGATGTGGCGGACGCCATTCGCACGATGGTGGTTCGCGGCGCCCCGGCCATCGGCGTCGCCGCCTCCTACGGAATGGCGATAGCGGCCGCGAGAAGCGCCGAAATGAGTCCTTCCGATCAGGCCGCCGCCCTCGATGCCGCGGCCGAACAACTCGCCGCCACCCGGCCAACGGCGGTCAACCTTTTCTGGGCGATAAAAAGGTTTCGCGCGGCGGCCAAGGAGAGCGAGGCCACGGGAAAGGCGCTGGCGGAGGAGCTTCTCGGGCTCGCCCACGAAACCCACCGCGATGATATCGCCATCTGCCACAAAATCGGGGACCACGGCTCTGCTCTGTTGCAGCCGTATTCGAGCATCCTCACCCACTGCAACGCGGGGGCGCTGGCCACGGCGGGGTACGGAACAGCGACCGGTGTGATCAGGAGCGGGTTCCGGGACGGGAAGGTAAGCCGGGTGTTCGTGGACGAAACCCGCCCGTTCCTCCAGGGGGCCAGGCTGACTGCCTGGGAGTTGTGCCGCGACGATATTCCGGTCGTGTTGATCACCGACAATATGGCGGCCTACTGCATGCACCTTGGCCGGATTGGCGCGGTTGTCGTCGGAGCCGACCGGGTGGCCGCGAACGGCGATGTGGCGAACAAGATCGGCACCTACGGGCTTGCGATTCTCGCCCGGGAGCACAAGATTCCCTTTTATGTGGCGGCTCCGCTCAGTACTATTGATATGGACACACCGAGCGGTGCTGAGATTCCGATAGAGGAGCGCTCCCCGGAGGAGGTCCGCCGGATCGGTGGAAAATTGATCGCCCCGGAGGAGGCTGAAATTTATAATCCCGCTTTCGATGTGACACCCGCCGCCCTGGTGGACGGTCTCATCACCGAGCGGGGGGTTGTGCGGCTGGCCGAGGGGGAGAGTTTCTCCTCTCTCTTTGATGGTTTAAGCGCATTTTTATCAAAAAGTTAGACGGAGTTTTCCGTATGGAGGGCAGCCGTCGGGAGTTGTTGACTTGGCTGTTGACTTGAAAAAGTGAGCGGCTTATAAACTGACTCGCCCGGCCTGTTGGCGAAACAAAATATGCGGGGCTGTAGCGAAGCTGGTTATCGCGCCGGCCTGTCAAGCCGGAGATCGCGGGTTCGATCCCCGTCAGCCCCGCCATTTATTATCTGGATGATTCCTTTATAACTCAATGGTTTCGCTTTTCGCGGCGCCCCCGGGAGGGGGTTGTACCACCACTTTGCACCACCATCAGGAAGCGCGTAGTGCGCGCCGGGAACTACCCGGCTGTTTTTTTTAGGAGGGAGTCGAATGGGGGGAGATTCACCCCCGGTTCACGCCGGTCAGGCTGTTGTGGACGCTCTTGTCCGGGAAAATGTCGAGAAAATTTTCTGCGTTCCCGGCTCTCATGTTCTTCAGTTCTATGACGGGTTGCGGGATGCGCCCTCGATCAAACTCATTACCTGTAAGATGGAGCCGAACGTCTCCCTGATGGCCGACGCCTACGGCCGGCTCACGGGAAAGCCTGGTGTCTGCCTGCTGACGGCGGGACCCGGGGTAGCCAATTCCGTGGCCGGGCTGGCCCAGGCCTACGGAGCCGCCTCGCCTGTGATTCATTTGACCGGGGGCATTCCCCTCAATGCCACCCGCGAGGCGTTCCACGGGGTGGATAATCCTTCGTTCACCCAGGAGATGTGCCGCAATGTGACGAAGTGGAGCGCCCGCGTCGAGCGCATCGAGGATATTCCCGCCGTCATGGCCAAGGCGTTCCGCATTTGCCAGAGCGGAAGGCCGGGGCCGGTTCATGTCGAGTTTCCCCGCCTCTCGGACTACGAGCCTCATATTCTCCAGGCTGAGCCCGCCTCCCTTCCGGCCTATCAATCGGAGGGCGTGGAGGTGATCGAGCCCTCCGGCGAGGATGTCGAGCAAATCGCTCTTCGGCTTCTCGCCGCCAAGGCCCCCGTTATCTGCGCGGGCAAGGGCGTCATGCGTAAAGGCGCGATAAAGGAACTGGTGGAAATCGCCGAGATTCTTTCGACTCCCGTTGTATACCCACAGGACGCCATGGGGATTATTCCCGATGATCATCCTCTCGCGGCGGGTCATTTCATCGCCACCCGGTCGGACCCCCGGTTCGATTACGTCATGGGAGGAGCCGATCTACTCTTGTCGGTTGGTCTCAGGGCCTCGACCGCTGAAACCGTTTTTTTAAAGGACCGCGCTCCCGAAGAAAGTATCCTTATCGGTTTCGACGATGCCGAGGACGAGAACTATTCGAGGAAGGACGAGATCGTCGCGGACCCGAAACTGTTTCTAGCGGCGCTTCTCGATCGTTTGAAGGGAGAGAGCCGGTCTGGCGGCGAGGATGTCAAAAAGGAGATCGCCCGGATCCGGGGCAAGTTTAGAGAGTCGGTCCGGTCCCACATCGACGGTGGCCGGGACGAGGTGCCCGTGCATCCGGGCTTCATCGTTGAGACGATCGCGAAAACCATCGCCCCTGACGCCGTGGTGGTGAGTGATGTCGGGAATTGCCAGATGTGGGGGCGGTATTATCTTCCCCTCACCAACCCTGAATCGTTCATGCAGTCGGGCGTATGGAACGCCATGTCGTATTGCCTGCCGACGGCGATCGTCGCCAAGCTGGAGTATCCCGGCAGGCAGGTCGTCGGGATTTCGGGGGATGGGGCGTTCCTCATGACCATCGGGGATTTTGTCACCGCCTGCGAGTACGGCGCGAATGTCGTTTTCGTGGTGTTTAACGACGGAGCGTTTTCGCAGATGGTGGGCCAGCAGGAAAAACTCTACGGCCAGGCCTACGGTTGTGAATTCCAGAGCCCCAATTTCGCCGAGATCGCCGAGGCTTGCGGCGGATTGGGGATTCGGGTGGAGGAGCCGGGCCAGCTGGGGCCGGCCCTTGAGAAGGCGCTCGCCGCCGAGGCGCCCTCCATCATCGATGTGGCGACGACCTACAGGCCGATTCCGCCGTTTTAACCTACAGGCCGCTCCCGCAATTTTAAAGGATGGATGAAATGCCAAAAGGCGTTGTCTGGGTCACCACGCCATTTATCCTGAACTACGAGGACCCCGGGAGCCTCTTCAGGCCGCTTTCCGAGGAGGGGGGCCTTGAGGTTCGCCTCGACAAAGGGCGGCCCCGCTTCACCGAGGAGGCGCTTCTCGATGAGCTTTCCGGCGTCGTGGCGACCATCGCGGGGGCTGAGCCCTACCCGCGGCGGCTACTCGAGGCCGCCCGGGACCTTCGAATCATCTCGCGCGCGGGCGTGGGGTTGAACAATATCGATCTTGAGGCCGCGACGGCGAACGAGGTGATCGTCACCCACGCGGCCGGTCAGAACGCGGTGTCCGTCGCCGAGCATACGATGGCGATCCTGCTGGCGGCGGCGCGGCGGGTGCCCTGGATGGAGGAGCGCTTCCGGAAGGGAAACTGGCGGGAGATTCAGGTGCCGATGGCGCCGTTGACGGGAAAGACGCTGGGAATCCTCGGGCTGGGGAACATCGGCAGGAGGGTGGCCCGGCGGGCGGCGGCTTTCGATATGAAGATCATCGCCTACGACCCGGTCGAGGACGAGCGCGCCGCCGACGAGGTGGGCGCTGTCTATCTGCCGCTCGAGGAGGTCGCCCGCCAGGCGGATTTCCTGAGCTGCCATGTCCCCCTCTCGCCCGAGACGCAGGGGCTCATCGGGGCCGATCTGCTCGGCCTCATGAAGCCGGGCGCTTTTGTCATCAACACCTCGCGCGGGGGGCTCGTGGACCTCGACGCCCTGGCGGACGCCCTGGACAAAGGCCTGATCAGGGGAGCTGCGCTCGATGTCTTTCCCTCGGAGCCGCCCGATTTTTCACACCCGATTTTCTCGATAGAGAGCGTTGTCCTCACCCCTCATGCCGCCGGGCGCGGCGAGGACGCCATCTACAACACCGTCCGCCACGCGATGGGCTGCGTCCTCGATTTCATGGCCGGGCGGCGGCCTCCCGACGTGGCGAACCCCGAGGTGCTTGGCCGCCTGGGCCTTTAGATTCGGGTTTTCATGCCTGATTCTTTAGCTCAGAGAGCGAACCGGGTGTACGGATGTCCGGGACCTCCCCCCGACGATTTTATATTGACTCGGTGGTAAGGCCCCATATAATACGCAGCCATACTACTTGTTCGGCCCCATCTCACCCGGAGGATGCAGCATGTTCTATATGCAGGAGCTCCCCTCGCGCGATCTCATCGAGGCGGTGGGCCGGATATTCCCCGAACTCGATCCGACGGCTGTCGAGGCTTGCTATTTCTTGCTGCGCACCGGGACCGATGTCTTGACGGCATTCGATGAAAACCTCTCGCGCCACGGAATCTCCCAGTCCCGGTTTATCGTCCTCCTTCTCCTGAAGCGCCTCGAGCTTCGCGATTTAGCCGACGAGGAGATGAGCCCCTCGAAGCTCGCCGAGCAGGCCGGGGTAAGCCGCGGAACGATGACGGGTCTTCTCTCCGGCCTTGAGCGCGACGGCCTGATCGAGCGCGCACTTCAGGAC
>JAPYQX010000205.1 GCA_029937135.1 Nitrospinota bacterium | reverse complement strand
GTTCCAAGTCGGGTGGTTTCCTTACTGGACTCAATGTTCCCAGATGTGAAAAGGCAATTAGAAGGTAATATTAAAATAATTTCGGTGACTCATTTGCACTCAGATAGACTGGCCGCATTAATTGATATGGTCGAACAAATTCCTTCAGAATTAATCACAACTGACGTGCAAAAACAAAATGAACTATTTGTCAGTCGTTCTGCAATTAAAAATATGATCGATCTTTGGAGCGGAGGGGGGCGGGATATGGTCTTATCAACTGTTAAAGGATTGGGTGATTTAAACCCTGTTGCTATGATTCGCCGCGCGCTTGCCGACTGCCCAGACGAATTTCCGTCAAATGATACGGCAGAGTTGGACTTTATCCAAGACGAAGAATTCAGACAAAGTTTAAGACTCGACATTAGTTCGGCTAAAAAACATTTGGCGGAAGGAGAATGGAAGTCAGCAACAGTAATGGCAGGTTCGGCCGTTGAGGCATTGCTGCTCTGGGTTCTAATTAAAAAACAACAGGAACGGCCTGAGAAATTAGTTGCTGCTATTGAAAATCTGAAGATTAAGCGGGGCTCTGAATTAAATAATTGGCATTTGGACGAATTTGTTCAGGTCTCGCGTCATCTTGGACTCGTCGGCGAAGAAACCACAACTCAGGCAGGACTTACTAATAATTTTCGCAATTTAATTCATCCAGGTCGTGTCAATCAGTTAGGACAAAAATGTGACGAAGCTACTGCGCTAGCGGCTGCTGCTGCCATTCAGTTTGTTGTTCGCGACCTTTCTTCTCCTTAAACTCACCCCCCTAATCTTCTCCGCGCAGTTCCTTTTTAGCCTCGTCCCATTCGAGCACTTCTTCCTCGCCGCTCTCGATGCGCGCGAGAATTTTATCGACTTCCTTGTTGTCCACGGAATCTTCCGGTTTCGGCATTTTCCATCTCCGGTATATTAAATTTCGAGTCTAGTTATTGAGTTCATGGAACACCATTCGAACTATCCGGCAGAGAATGCAGGTTTTTCACCGCAAAAACTCACTCATTTCTACTCCCCAACACCACACCAACCAACGAACCCACCACAAACAACCCAGCAGCAGCAACAACAACGGACGGCCCCGAGGGGGTGTCCCATTGAAGCGAGGCCATGATCCCCCCGAGGACGGACAGCCCGCCGAAAAGGGCGGCGAGGGCCGCCATCTGCTCCGGGGTTTTTGAAAAGCGCCGCGCGGCGGCGGCGGGGATGATGAGAAGTGATGTGATGAGGAGGATGCCAATAAATTTCATGGCGATGGCGATAACGAACGCAATCAGCGCCATGAAGGAGACCCGGACCACCCAGACGGAGATGCCCTCGGCGCGCGCGAGTTCCTCGTGGACGGTGACGGCGAGAAGCTGCCGCCAGATCAGACCGAGCCAAACGAGCGCGAGCGCCCCGCCGCCGTAAATCCACGCAATGTCCGAAATCGTGACCGAAAGAATGTCCCCGAGCAGATACCCGATGAGATCGACGCGGAGCGATTCCATGAAGCTTATGGTGACGAGGCCGACCGAGAGCGCGGTGTGCGCGAGGATGCCGAGAATGGTGTCGGACGACAACCGCTTTTGCCCCTGAAAAAGCGCGAGAAAAAGGGCGAGCGAGACGCAGGCGATTAATGTGCCAAGTCTGATGTCGATTCCGAAGAAAAACCCGAGGGCGACGCCGAGCAGGGCGCTGTGCGCCACGGAGTCTCCAAAATACGCCATTCGCCGCCAGACGATGAAGCAGCCGAGCGGACCGCTGATCACGGCGACGCCGGCCCCGCCGATGAGGGCGCGCCAGATGAAATCCTCAAAAATCACGAGGTTTCACCTCGGGGAGTGATGTCCCTTTCGGGACTATCATGGTCCGCGTGATCGTGGCCGGAATGATCATGTTCCGGGTGGCCGTGATCATGATCCGAATTCCCGCGTTCCTCTATAGGCACGACATGCCCGGCGAGGTCATGGCTGTGATCATGTGAGTGGGTGTAGACGGCGAGGCTTTCAGCCTCGCGGGGTGCAAACAGCGCCATGTATTCGGGGTGTTCCCGCACGGTTTCGGGGTGGCCCGAGCAGCAAAGGTGGCCGTTGATGCAGACGACGCGGTCGGTCGAGGCCATGACGATATGAAGGTCATGAGAAATCATGAGGACGCCGCAGCCCCGCCGGCTCCGGATCTGGGCGATGAGCTCGTAAAGTTTGGTCTGGCCCGAGATGTCGATGCCCTGGATGGGTTCGTCGAGGACGAGGAGGTCCGGCCGCCGGGCGAGCGCCCGCGCGAGGAGGACGCGCTGCAGCTCGCCGCCCGAAAGCTCCTGCACCGCTTGATCGATGAGGTGGGCGGCCCCGGTCTCGGAGAGCGCTTCGAGCATTTCAGTTGTAGTAGGCCGGTTCGTGAGCCGGAGGAGGCGGCGCACCGTCATCGGGAGTACGGGGTCGATGGATAGCTGTTGGGGCAGGTAGCCGACGACGAGGCCGGGGCGTTTTATGATCTCGCCGGTGTCAGACCGGATCAGGCCGAGGAGGACGCGGACGAGGGTGGTTTTACCGGCGCCGTTTGGGCCGATGAGGGTGACGATCTCGCCGGGGGAGACGGAGATATCGATGTTGGAAAGGACGCTCGTTTTACCGAAGGCGTGGTGAATGTTTCGACCTTCAATCAGATATCCTTCTCCAACCAGAAGCCCCTCGCCAGTCAGAGTCCCTTCGCCAATCAAATTCTCATCGCTCTTGCTCACTTAATCACCCCCGCCCTGGAAGGGCTACAGGCGGGGCAGCGGCCCTGCACCTCGACGACGGGAGCCTTCACCGAAAATCCGGCGCGGGCGGCCCCCTGCGTGATCGCCCGGTCGATGCCCGGGTCCGAGAGCTCGGCGGCGGCGCCGCAATCCTCGCAGATTAAAAAATGCGCGCCGTGGGGGGTGTCGGGGACTCCGCAGCCGGTATAGGCGTTCAGCGAGGCGAGGCGGTGGACGAGGCCCTGGGCCATGAGGAATTCGAGGGCGCGGTAGACGGTGATCGGGGCGCTACGGGGGCCGCCGCCGGGGAGGGGGCCGGGCGCGTTCATGCGCTCTAGAATATCGTAGGCGCCGACGGGGGAGTGGCTCTCCCAGACGAATTCGAGGACGCTCCGGCGGATGCGCGTCAGGCGCGCGCCGCGCTCGGCGCAAATTTCCTCGGCTTTTAGAAGGGCGCCCGAGATGCAGTGATCGTGATCGTGATCGAGGGCGGGGAAGGGGGCTTCGGCTCCGGGATGAGGGCCTCCGGCCCGGGGATGAATTTCGGCATCACCGCCTCCGGCGGCCGGGAATTTAGGTTCCGTCTTGGCCTCCGGGGTGGGGCCCTCCGGGACATCGCCCTCAGAGCTTTGGCTCTTTGGGCTGTGAGTCTCCGGTGTGGCCTCGGGTGTGGACGGGCCGGGACCGGGATCGCGGGGGTGATCGCGGGGGAGGAAAGCGGCCTTGGGGTTGTGGTCCCACGGGTCATGCGTCGGCATTATCGTTCCCTGATATAGAAGAAGGCGTTCCGCTGGATGGAACCCTTATTATGGGTCCAGGGGCCCCTTTTGAGCGCCTGAATTGATATGTTATAACATAAATAAGGTGGAGTTATCGAAATATTCCGCCTGTTGAATTACTTTCATTTTGAGGACTTTGATGAGGCGCTCCCTCGCCCGCCTGCCGCTCGCAGGCCTTATTCTGACAGGCTTTGTGCTTGCCGTCCCTGGCTTTGCCCGCGCCGGGCAGGCGCTGGCGGTTGTGGCCACGATCAAGCCGATTCACTCGCTGGTGGCGGGCGTCATGCGGAGAGTGGGAGAACCGATGCTCCTCATTCGCGGCGCGGCCTCTCCTCATTCCTATGCCCTGAGGCCCTCTGGGGCCCGGGCGCTCCGGCGGGCCCGCCTCGTATTCTGGGTGGGAGAGGGGATCGAGACCGCTCTCAGGCGGCCGCTCGAGTCCCTTGTCCGGCGCGGCGCTCTCGTCACGCTCTTGGAGGCGAAGGGTCTTGTCCTCCTTCCCGCCCGCCGGGCCAAGGCCCGCCGGGTCAGTGCATGGGAGGCCGGGGAGGGCGGTCTCAAAGAGAAGCACAAGGCGCATGCCGGGGATGGGAGGTCCACCGGAGGCGGAATTGAGCCCCATATCTGGCTTGATCCCCGAAATGCCCGCCGAATGGCCCAAAAAATAGCGTCGGAATTGAGCCGGGTGGACGCTGGGAACGCCGATATCTACATGGCAAACGCGGCTGATTTATCTCGAAGGCTCGATTCGCTCACCCGTGAAATCCGCGCGGAGCTTGGCTCCGTGGCGGGGGCGCCATATGTCGTATTTCACGATGCCTACCGGTATTTTGAATCGCGGTTTGGCCTGAGCCCGGCGGGGGCCATCGCCGTCGCTCCGGGGAGGCGGCCGAGGGCGAAGCGCCTCACACTGATTCGGAGAAGAATCCGTGCGCTCCGGGCGGCTTGTGTTTTCGCCGAGCCTCAGTTCACTCCCCGGCTGGTTAAAACGGTGATGGAAGGAACCGGCGCGAGATTGGGGGTCCTCGATCCCCTCGGGGCGGACCTGAAGCCGGGCGAAAATATGTATTTTTCCCTGATGAGGCGGATGTCCACCTCCCTCCGGACCTGTCTTGCCCCGGAGGCTGAGAGGTAGCGCCCTTTTTCGATTTTTTATTTTCGATTTTTCATTAAGGCCGGGTCTGTTCCGGCCGATAAGAGATGATGAAGGATCGGAGGGAGTCCGGTGGGCGGGGCTATAATTCCTGCTCCGGGAATGATGCTTAAATAATCAGTGGTTTAGGAGGGTTTGTCGTGGACTATTACTCCGAGGAGCATCCGAGCATTACCTGGAAGGTGGAGGAGACTATTGGAGAACTCTCCGAGCGGCTAATCTGGAGCATTGGTGTCAGGCGGCGCGAGGAGTGGGAAATTAACTCGTTCCTGAGAATGCTTAAGGAATCCGGTTCCTGCACGGTCGTCATCGAAGACCCACGGGGAGAGGTTCTCTATTTCCCCTGCCATATTTCCATGCACGAACTCGCCGAAAGCAACGCCGCCTGAGTAAGTATCTCTCCAGGGCTCCACGGCGGACTTGCCGCCGGTAGCGGTTTGGTGTGCTCCCGGGTTTCTGAAGCTTCCGATTCATCCATTCTCATTCGCGGCAACTCATCCCGTTTTTCAGTTATCGGCCGTCGGCTCAGTTCGGCTTCCGCCGTGAAAGCATGTGATAAGGTGACTGAAATTTCGCGGGAGGCTCCATTTGCTAAAACTCGAAGAGGTGTCGAAATCCTACGGCGGGGTGCGTGCGGCCGGTCCGCTCTCGATGGAGACCGAGCCGGGGCGGACCAGCGTTCTGATCGGGCGGAGCGGTTGCGGCAAAAGCACCCTCCTTCGGCTCATGATCGGCCTTGTCCCCCCGGACTCGGGCGAGGTCATTTTGGGCGGTGAGCGCCTCGTCCCCTCGGATATTCTCGCCCTCAGGCGGCGGCTGGGCTATG
>JAPYQX010000204.1 GCA_029937135.1 Nitrospinota bacterium | reverse complement strand
CAAGACTCAAAAAAACCTTGGGGCAAGTCGGGGAGGGGGGGACCCTACTCCGGATGTGAAGGGTCGGGAATAAGACCGTTGATCATTTCCACCACATGGGCCAGGAAATCCTCCTGGGAGGTTTTCAGCTTGGTCAGGAACATGGTCGTTTCCGTGGCGAGCCGCTTTCTCTCCGAGGCGGTCGCCTCCGCAGCCGAGTATACGATAATCGGAATTTTTCTGAGTTCCAGTTCATCACGAAGGACATCCATTACATAGAACCCGTCTCCGCCGGGCATCACGATATCAAGGATAAGGATATCGGGCGTTGTCTTTCGGAATTTTTCTACCGCCTCGACTCCGTTTACCGCGGTTTCCACCCGGATATTTCTGTTTTCGAGCAGGCGGGTGACAACGGAACAAAGGTCGGGATCGTCGTCCACAACGAGAGCGGACGCTGGCTTGCTCAGCTTGAGGGCGGCCTTGAGCCTAGAGAGCAAGCGGGTCTCATCAAGGGGTTTGGTGATCCAGTCAAGGAAGAAGGGCAAGCGGTCCCCACACCTCAGAGCGCGATCTATTCCAGGTTCCGGATACGCACGAAGCGAGAAGACCGAGAGAAACGAGAGCAGTTGCGAAAAAGAAGGCGAGGCGCGCGGTTTCGGGCGGAGCGAGGGGCTCGGCCTGATTCAGAATCCCAAGGTGCATCACCGAAAATCGGGAAACCACGTGAGTGTGGGACGGAGGCATTGAACCAGATTTCATATGTCCGTTAGGCATGTTGCATCTAGAAGCGCAGAGCACCATCGTAAGGATTAACCCTGTCAAAATGAACGCTGGTATTGCCCGTTGCGCTATAGCTCTTGGCACGGTTCCCTCTCTGCGGTAAATACGCTGCGTCCAAAGCATTAGGTATGATTAAAAGTCGAGGGGTAATTATTATATCGACTGGTTTGACTTCTTGACAAGAAAAAAACTACTTACCCAAGACATAACAAGAACAACGGGTCTCATGGTACGTTTATTCTCACTCAAACTTCCTTGTGTATTTCAAATCAGTAATTCTACTAAAAATCAATTTCTCTTCGCCTCATGCCATATGGGAAACATTCCCGACCTCTCCGCATTAGGAATACCCCCCAGCTTGCCCCACCGCTTGGCGATATTAATCATTCACCACTCACAGGATGAGATAATAATCATGGTAACACCAGTGAATTATTAATTTCTAATTCGTAATCCACAGGCTACGGGAAAAACGGAATCCCAGAAACTATTTTTGTTTATGATTTCAGTAATTCGGGCAGGCGATTTCGCACCTCGGGAGTCGCCTGCTCGTAGGCATGGGCGATGCGGAGTATCCGCGCCTCGGCGCCCGGCAGCCCGACAATCTGCATCGCCACGGGCATGTTTTCGTCCGGGCTGAATCCCGTCGGCACTACCTGTGCGGGAAAACCCGTGAAGTTATGAGGACCGCTAAGCGGCCGGCTCGCCCCGAGGAAGGGCACCTCTTTTCCGTTTATCATGGCGATGGCCGTCTCGATGGGCGCCCCCACGCATGAATACCCGGGGAGCAGCAGACCGTCATACGGCTCAAAAAGCGCCTCGGCTTTTCTGGTTAGAATCACCCTTTTCCGAAGCGCCTCGATATACATGTCCAATGTCGTCTTCCTGGCATTCTCAAGGCGATCACGCACATCGTCTCCGAATTTTTCGGGGAAATTGTCGAGATTTTCCCGGTGAACCGCCAGCAATTCCGCGTCGGCTATGGGGCGGCGCTCGCTATTCAACTCCACGGCGAACGAACAAGCGACCGTTTCGATATTCGCCCCGAGGCCGCGAAGCGCCTCCACCGCTTCGGTGAAAGCTCTTTCGACGCTTCGATCAATTTCGATTTGAATCAGGTCCGGGCAAAGCGCCAGCCGCATGCCTTTAACGCCATCTTCAATTTCGGCGGAAAAATCAGGGACCGGCATGTCGGCCGAGGCGTAATCCGCCGGGTCATACCCCGCCATCCCCTGCAGAATAATCGCGCAATCCCGCGCCGAGCGGGCAAGGGGGCCGATGTGATCGAGACTGGTGGAATTCGGGAATACCCCGGAGAGGCTGACGCGGCCGTATGTGGGCTTCAATCCGCTGACGCCGCATATCGCCGCCGGCCCCCGAATCGAGCCGCCCGTGTCGGTGCCCAGAGCGCCCGGGCACATCCGCGCCGCCACGGCGGCCCCAGAGCCGCCGCTCGAACCGGCCGGCACACGGCTCGTATCCCAGGGGTTCGCGCAAGCCCCGTAATGGGGGTTCTTCGTTGTTGAGCCGGCGGCGAATTCGTGGGTGTTGCACTTGCCGATGACGATGGCACCCGCTTCCTTGAGGCGGCGAATGCACTCAGCGTCTTTCTCGGGGACATTTTCAGAATAAAAGCTGGAGCCCTGGGTCGTACGAATCCTGCCCGTGTCGATAATGTCCTTTACCCCAATGGGGATGCCGTGGAGAGGGCCGCGATACTTGCCACTGCTGATTTCTTCCTCGGCCAGGATCGCGGCCGCTGTCGCCTCTTCATGACACACCGTGATGAACGCATTGATCTCGGGATTCAGCCTGTCGATTTGAGCAAGATGCGCCTTAATCGTTTCACACGGCGAAATTTCACGCGCCCTTGTTTTTTCCGCCAGTTCATGAATAGAGAGAAAACAAAGCTCCGAAGATGGCATGATTCGTTCTCCATAATATTCAGGATTTTCTCGCTGCTACAATTAAAATGCGATATATCGCATTGGCTATGTGCATGACGCACATCATGCCACGGCGAGCCCCAATCAATCGACATTGCAAAGCATTTTTTAAGCGGTCCAGTTTTTGCGTAGCAAAGGGGAGCAAGTTTTCCCGCCCGGAAAAATTGGGCGGATTGGAACCCTTTCAGGCAGGAGAACGGCCCGGGAAAGTATAAAATTGGCCGGTTTATTCGGGGAAGGCCCGCAAAGCGGGGGCAAAAGGGCATCAGGACGGGACAGAGAAAAATCGAGGAGACTGATTGGCGGTGGAGGGAGTTTCCTACGAACTCTTCTCTACCAAATTCCCAGTTTAACAGGGGAAATACAGGGAAATAGCCTGGTATTATTCTTCGAAAATGGGACTTTTAAGTTCGTTCGAATATTTTGACGGGACGGGACTGTTCCAGACTCCGTATTGCCGCTTGATTAGGAATTCGCCATACACACGAAACCAGATGAATTCCGATGTGATAAATGAACGAACTCATCTGCGATCAGTTTTCAGGAGGGACAACGGCCTTTTGTTGACCCCGTCCCTTTCCCACACATGGCGTGGACGAATCTGTCACACCCGCTTAAAGTCAATAACATGACACGTCAATTGCATATTAACTTATTCATCCATAGCCGCGGGCACCACGAAGCGTCGTGGCGTCATCCCGAGGCATCACCGCTGGCACTCACAGATATCCGTTATTTCATAGAGCTGGCACAACGCGCAGAAGACGGGCATTTCGATTCAATTTTTCTGGCGGACCAACTCGCGGTTCGTGACGACGTCGATCGCGCCGGTCGCACCTGGCTAGAACCCATCACCGCACTGGGAGCGCTCGCGGTTTCAACCAGCAGGATCGGGCTCATCGCGACAGCGTCGACCACCTATACAGAGCCATTCAATCTGGCGCGTCAGTTCGCATCACTGGATCATATAAGCAACGGTCGTGTCGGATGGAACATCGTTACTTCCTGGTCGGCGTCAGCCGCACGGAACTATGGGGACGCAGGCCAAGCCAGCCATGCTGATCGCTACGCCAGCGCCGATGAGTACTTGGAAGTTGTTAAGAGCCTTTGGGACAGTTGGGCAGATGACGCGATTGTAGACGATCGAGAGAGCGGACAATACGCGGTAGGTGAACGCATTCGACCTGTGGATTACACAGGACATTATTACAAGGTGTCTGGCCCATTAAATATACCCCGCGGCCCGCAGGGCTGGCCCGTACTCATACAAGCGGGTTCTTCCGACGCTGGCCGCCGCTTCGCCGCACGCCATGCAGAAGCGGTGTTCACCGCGCACATGGAAAAGGCGACGGCGAAGGCGTTCTACGGCGATCTTAAATCCCTGGTTAGAGCCCAGGGTCGTGCGGAGGACCAGACACTTATCTTGCCGGGCCTCAGCCCGGTTATCGGGTCAAGCGAAGCCGAGGCTCAGCGCTTGGCACAAGAGTTGAACGATCTCGCCGATCCCGAAGTTGGGCGAGATCGATTATCCGGACGGTTCGGAGGAGTTGATTTTTCCCATCTACCTCTGGATAAGCCGCTTTCGCCAGAAGATTTTCCGGACCCGGCGACGGTTGAGGCCGCACGCAGTCGGACCGAATTAATAATCGGTGTTGTCCGCAGGGAAAAACCAACCCTCCGACAACTGCTGTCAAAGCTCGCGAGCGCTCGCGGGCACTTCACCGTCACCGGCACCCCAGAGCAGATCGCCGATCTGATCGAAGACTGGTTCACTGACGGGGTGGCGGATGGCGTCAACCTAATGCCACCCCTATTACCTAAAATGCTGGACATATTTATCGACGAAGTAATTCCGCTACTCCAGCAACGAGGCCTTTTCCGCACCGCCTACGAAGGTGAGACGTTGCGCTCTCATTACGGCTTGGAACGCCCGAACACCAGCTTCGAATAGACTGTCCTCCTCAAAAACTTTATCCGCCTTATATCCGATATTTCCGTAGGGGAGACTCCACAAACGATGAAGGAATTCATCCGCTTTTTATATCAACACGCTCTAATAAATGCCCCTGTTTTGAGCCACCCCACACCCCAGTTCGTTGACAACCCCCGGCGGCGAAACCTAACATGAGGCTATCAGAAACTTCTTTCTTTTCATCCCTTATCGGAGGCGGAGTACGAATGGTGCGGGAATTTCTTGACACGGTGGTCCTCATCACGGGGGGCGCGGGGGACATCGGCCGGGCGGCGGCGGCGCGGTTCTCGGACGAGGGGGCGCGGGTGGTCCTGCTCGACACCGACGATGTAGGGCTCTCCCGCGCAGTTGGGGAAATCGAAGGAGCAGTTACAAGACAAGTGGATGTGACGGAGCTGAACGATGTCGAAGCCGCCTTCAAAGCGCTCCACTCGGAGCTCGGGCGGATCGATGTTCTGGTGAATTGCGTGGGGATCTACCGCCATCGCGCGATTCTGGATATGTCCGCCGAGGAGTGGGACGAGACCCTGAGCGTCAACCTGAAGGGGGTGTTCACCGCCTGCAGAGCCGCCGGCGCGCTGATGGTCGGGCAGGAGACTGGCGGGGTGATCGTGAACATGGCTTCCACCGCCGCCAAGCGCGGGAACCCGCTCCATGCCCATTACTGCGCCTCAAAGGCGGGGATTATCGGGTTCGGGCGGGCGCTGGCGATGGAGCTGGCTCCAAGGGTGCGAGTGAACGCAGTGGCGCCAGGCGTTATCGTATCGCGGATGAGCTCCGATATGCCCGAACTCAGGAGGGTGACATGGAAAAGCCAGATTCCCCTCGACCG
>JAPYQX010000203.1 GCA_029937135.1 Nitrospinota bacterium | reverse complement strand
GGAGAGGGAATGGCCGGTTTCAGGGAAAGAGCCTGGGCTCGCCTCCTGGGGCTGTACCGGATGCTCGGCGGATACGGGGTCCGCACCGGAAGCGCGGTCAAGGGGCTGTTCATCGCCCTCGCCGCCACCGTTTTTCTCCAGGGTTTTCTCGGGGTCCACCAATCCCCCCCGCGGCAAACTCTTACGAAAGGGTTTCCCTGCGCCCGGCCCGGCGGTTCGGTCCATTTTCGCCGACTGGGCATCCTCGAGGGCGAGGCGGGGGCCTGCTCGAACACAAAGGCGTCTCTTCCGGAGATTTTCTACCATGCCGGAAAATTCACCCTGATGAGCGCCGGGCTTCAGGTTCCCGGCGATTACGAGGCCGCCACCGCCGCCGGACGGGGCCTGTCTCTCCTCATGCGCGTCTTTTTCCCGGTACAGCTTTTCCTGATGTTCATGACCTTGAGGAGGCGCTTCGGGGTATTTCTGAAAGCCAAGGAAAAACTTGAACAAGCATCCTCGAATCAACTTCAGGTTCAATGTTTTCCGGTATTTATTTTCAATGTTTAGAACGGAAAACAGAGATTTTTCTTTCTCTGAGAAACGCGGACGCCGCAGGGTCTCACCCGTTGGCCCTTCTCGATCCGTTATTCCTCTTCTCAGTCCGTTATCCCTTCAAGGGAGATATTCTCCCCGTTCAGCTCCACCGTGCTCGTGATGGGAATGGCGGCCGAGACCATTCCCTCGGCGTAGCAGCCGTTCTTGGCGTTCCGGATGAGCTTGAGGACATCATCCCGCGGCGAGTCGCTATCGACCGTAAAATGGGTCCGCATGGCGGTGGCCCCGGAGCGAATATCCCCGCGCAGGACCGAGCCCTTTACGAACCAGTCGAACGCCACCCGACACTTCGCCGTCGAGAACGAGATTTTCATCATGTGCGCGTACCGCGCCAGTTGAGTCAGCAGTCAGAAACCCACCCCCATGGCGATATAGGTGAGAGGCTGCGGATAGCGGTCCTCCCCCCCGAGGCGGGGCGGCTCGTCGCAGTAGACCTCGTGAATCCGGGCGCGTCCGATCTTGAGCTGGTGCTGGCCCTCGACGGTCTCGGTGTCGGCCTCCATCGTCAAGGCGTAGCCTCCCGCGGGAAGGTCCGTCCGGTCCAGATTGTTTTTCTCATCCCAGGGATTGATGGGCTTTTCCACGCAAAGCTCCTCCTTATGCGAATCCGCTAAATATGGTGAGTGGGTGACTGGCTTAAGGTTGCGATGCGTCCGGCGCCGCAACTATAGTTGCCGAGACAAGAGCCGGCTCCCGGAACACCGTAATCTCGGGCGGCTCCCCTTCGTAGCGCTCGATATCGACCAAAACGCTGTGGGCGGCGGGGCCCTGCCCGAGCTTCGAGGTTCCCTTGTCCAGTGTGAGCACGTTGGGGTTGCCGTGCCGGTCAAGGCCGCCCGGCTCGCCCGGAGTGAGCGGGTCGTACCAGGCGCCCGTCGCCAGTTGAACGACGCCCGGGCGAATCCCGTCGGTGAGGACCGCTCCGGCCAGCGCCGCCCCCCGGTCGTTGAATATCCGGACGATATCGCCCTCCAGGATTCCCCGCCGGGCGGCGTCCGCGGGATGGATCTTAACCGGCTCCCTGCCCTGTATTTTACTCTCACGGCTCACCCCGGCTGGGTCCATCTGGCTATGAAGGCGGACGGCGGGCTGATTCGAGATCATGTGCAGTGGATGGCGTGCCGCCTCCTCGCCGCCGAGCCATTCGGCGGGCTCAAGCCATGCGGGGTGGCCCGGACAATCGTCGTATCCGAAGCCATCGATGGTCCGGGAGAAGATTTCAATCTTCCCGGAGGGCGTGTTCAACCCCCGGCCGGCCGGGTCGGCCCGAAAATCGGCGAGCATGACGTAGGGCTCATCGGGCGGGGGGATCTCCACATGGCCCTCCTCCCAAAAGGCGTCGAAATCGGGATATTCGACCAGCAGCTCCGCAGCCTGCTCGCGGGCGGCGTCGTAGAGGTGGCGGACCCACGCCATCTCACCACGCCCCTCGGTAAAAGCCTCCCGCGTGCCGAGGTGCCCGGCGAGGTCCGAGAAAATGTCGAAATCGTTTCGCGCCTCGCCGACGGGCTCAATTGTTTTTTTCATCGCCAGGATAAAGCGGTCCTTTGAGCTTGAGCCCACATCATTGCGCTCGACCGTGGTCGTCGCCGGAAGAACGATGTCGGCGTGCCGGGCGGTAGCAGTCCACCAGGGCTCGTGGACGATGATGGTCTCGGGCGTTTGCCAGGCGCGCACGAGCCGGTTGAGGTCCTGGTGATGGTGGAACGGGTTTCCCCCGCACCAGTAGACGAGGCGGATGTCGGGATAAACGCGCTCCTCGCCGTCGTAGTCGTATTTCACTCCGGGATAGAGGAGCATATCGGCGATCCGCGCCACCGGAATGAAGCTGTCCAGTGGATTCCTCCCGGCGGAGAGCGCGGGCGAGGGTATCCGCCGCCGGGGGTTCCCGATACCGGCCATGGAACCGTATCCGAAACCAAAACCCCCGCCCGGAAGGCCGATCTGGCCGAGCATGGCGGCGAGGGTGACGGTCATCCAGAAGGGCTGCTCACCGTGGTCGCCCCGCTGGAGCGACCAGGCCGTCAGGATCATCGTGCGCCCGGAGGCCATCCGTCGGGCCAGCTCCCGTATCTTGTCGGCCCCGATTTCGGTGATTCCGGCCGCCCAGGCGGCATCTTTTGGCCGTCCGTCCGAGCGGCCCATCAGATAATCCTCGAATTTCGCATATCCCTCGCAATATTGGTCGAGGAAGCCCCGGTCGTGGAGGCCCTCGGCCGCCAGTGTGTGGGCGAGCCCGAGCATGAGGGCGGTGTCGGTGTTCGGCCGGGGGCGGAGCCACTCGGCGTCGAGGATATCGGAAGCGTCGTCCCGAAGAGGGGCGATGTTGACGAACGCGACCCCCTTCTCCTTCGCCCGGCGCAGCCATACCTCGGCCGTGTGCTCGCCGGGGCCGCCCGAGGTGACCTGCATGTTCTTGAGGGGAATTCCGCCGAACATGACGATGAGGTCGGTGCTCTCGACGAGGCCGTCCCAGGTCGAGCCGCCGTTGATGCAGCTCGAATCGCCGAGAATATGGGGCAGGATGGCCGAGCCCGCGGCGTGGCTGTAGGTGTGCTTCTGGGTGGTGAAACCACCGACGGTGTTCATGAACCGATGGAGCTGGGTCTTGGCGTGATGGAACCGCCCGGCGCTCGACCAGCCGTAGGAGCCGGCGAAGATGGCCTCGTTGCCGTGCGCTTCCCGGACGCGGCGGATCTCGCCGGCGACGAGATCGAGTGCCTTCTCCCACGATACGGGGACGAATGGCTCCGCGCCCCGCCGTCCGCTACGTCCGGTGGGGCCGTTCTCCAGCCAGCCCGCGCGGATCATCGGGCGGCTCACCCGGCTCTCGGCGTAAACTGCCTCGGGGATCGAGTTCAGGATCGGCGAAGGGTGGGGGTCCTTCTCGAAGGGCGCGGCGGCCTCGAGGCGGCCGCCGCGCACCACGGCCCGGAACGCCCCCCAGTGAGAGCTATGGTGATGGAATTCCCTGGTTTCGGAAATTGGGGCCACGGCCCTCTCCTCTCCCCGCCGCACGGCATTCCTGCTTAAATGTCTGCCTGCTTCTTGAAATCGCCCGCGTAAAAAGTCAGGAAGATTATATCACTATCCCCGCCCAAGCCGCGCACGCATCCTCACCCGAAGCGCCTCATGAATCGCCCGCCGGGGCCTCAACCAGCTGGCGGGGCCTGGGGGAACTCGCCGGGCCAGTTCTCGGCTATCCCGGCGATATAGGCTCTCATGTCATCAGGGTCCTGATAGCGGCTGTCGCTGATACTCTCCACCCGGCCGTCTTCCTCAAGCGGTATCCGCAGGGCGTCCTGAAAGCGGTTGCGCATGTTGAAATAGGTGATGACCATGGTGAGTTCGACGACCTCGGCGGGCGAGTATTGACGCTGCACCTCCTCGAACACATCGTCGCGCGCCTTGGCCGTGTTGAGTGTTACATGCTCGGCCCAGAGGATCGCCGCCTTCTCGCGGTCGTCAAAGAGGGGCGAATCCATATAGCCGTCCGTGGCGATGACCTCGATCTGCTCTGCCGTGATTCCCGCCGATTGACCAAGGGCGGTGTTGTGCGCGAGTCAGTAGGCGCACCCGTTCAGGTGGCTCGTCTTGATTACGGCCATTTCCTTGATTTTCGTCGATAGAGTCGTCCCCAGGCCCTCGCGCATCAGCGAGACCGTCAGCGGGAGGATCATCTTGGCCACGTAGGGCTGATGGCCCATCACCCGGAAGGAGTTCGCCACCCTTCCGAGCAGCCGGGTCACACCCTTGAAAAGGGCCGCCGTCTCTCCCGTCGCCTCCTCGGGCGGAATCGGTCGGATTCTCGCCTTCATATCAGCCTCCTTTCGCCGGGGTCTATTTACTCTCCTCGGTCTGCTCGTCGTGAATGCGCTTGAGGGCGTAGAGGCCCTCCATGAGAACCGGCGCGCCGCCGCCGATGCTCGCCACCTCGAAGGCCTCAAGGGCCTCCTCCATCGTCGCCCCGAGGCGCAGGGCCTTTTTCGTATGGGTGTAGACCTCGTGCTTCATTCCCTTGAAGGCGAGAATCCCGATCTCGATGAGCTCGCGCGTCTTCGGGTCGAGGTGGCGGGGCTCCTCCTTGAAAAACCCCCAGTGCATCTGGCAGTAGATCTCAAAGTAATCGGGATCGAGCTCAGCCCCGAAGCCGAGCACATCGTAGACGAACCCCCGGTCCTTGTGGATTCTGTCGGTGATGCGCTTCACTTTTTCTTCGCGTGTTTCTGGCGCCATGACGCTTTCTCCTCTTAAATTCAGATATTAAATTTCAATTTCAGGTTCCAGTTTAAAGTCAGGGATTGGTCGATTTCAAAATAAACCGCATCGGGCGGGAGGGATACCCCCCCCCGCCCGCTTAAATCTAATACACTTCGTTAGAACAGAATGATCTATTTTTTCTTCTTATATCCCATGTCTTTGAAGACTTTGCCGTAAAAATCTATCTGGCCTAAATATGCTTTCTTAAGTTTTGGACCCGATAGCGGCGAAAGCTTCTCGCCGAATTTCTTGATCAGTCTTTTGAGGGTTTTGCTCTTTGATGCCTTGTGAAGCGCATCCTGGAGAATTTTAATCCGGTCCTGGGGCGTTCCCTTGGGCGCCAGGAAGACGCGCCAGGACTGATACTCATAGTTGACCCCAAGTTCATAGAAGGTGGGGTGATTGGGAAACTCAGGCATGCGCTTTTGGGACGCTGTGGCGATCAAGGTAAGATCGCCGCTCTTGACCCGGCCCAGGGTGCCGCCTGTAGTGACGTTGGCCCAACCTAAATCGGTATGGCCACCATACATGGCCTGCCAGGCTTTGCCGCCGCCCCGGAAGGGCACGTGCTTGAACTTGACACCGGCGGCCCGCATTATCTGAATGATACCCAGATGGCTTGAGCCCCAAGCGCCGTTCGAGGAGATCGAAATCTTGCCGGGGCGTTTTTTGGCGTCGGCGATCAGGTCCTTATAAGTC
>JAPYQX010000202.1 GCA_029937135.1 Nitrospinota bacterium | reverse complement strand
GATATTCATCATCCAGGAGGAAATGAGGCGGGCGAGCTGGGTCCATCTCGGATCGACGCTGCGGTGGCCGCGGACCTGCGCGGCCAACATGAATGCCATGCCGCCGGCAGCAAGACCCGAAAAAACCATATAGGCAAAAGAGAGCAGGGAAAGGAAACCGGAAGCCGCCCAGGGGGATAATTCAAAAAAAGGATAGCGCACGCCGAAATCTCTCCCACGGAAAACCGGTGCCAGGCAGTACACAGCCTGGCCCTTTGAAACCTACACTTTTGCCGCGCCCACCGCCCGGTACCGCTCGAGTTTCTCCTCGTCGAGGGAAACCCCCAGCCCGGGCTCTTGCGGCACGGGTATCCGGCCGCCGCTGATATCGAGCGCGGGGGTCACCACATCGTCTTTCATTTTTTCGGGCCCCACGGACTCGATCGCCGGTAGAAAGGCGGCGGATGTTGCGGCGACATGAACCTCGGCCAGCGTACAGGCCGTCAGGCCGAAACCGTGGCCGATGACGAGGCGCAGCCCGGCGGCCTCGGCCGTGCTCGCCATCTCTCGCGTGGGGATGAGGCCGCCCTGCTTCATCACCTTGAGCTTCACGATGTCGGCGGCCCCGGCGCGGATAATCTTGAGCAGGCTATCGTGCCCGTAGACGCACTCGTCGGCCATGACGGGAAAACCAATGGAGCGCCGCACGAGAGCCAGGCCCTCGAGATTGTCACGGGGGACGGGCTGCTCGAAGAGCACGGGGTCCGCCCCCTCGACCTCCTTGGCAAAGGCGACGGCATCCTCCACCCGGCCGTAGGCCTCGTTCGCGTCGATGCGAATCTGCATGGCGCCGCCCACCGCCTCGCGGACGGCGAGGACCCGGGCCGCGTCGGACTCGATGTCTCCCACCGCCTTCACCTTGCAGGAAATCCAACCCCGCTCGCTGAACCCGAGGGCTTCGGCGGCGGCCACCTCGGGCGGATTAGCGCCTATCCAGGCATTGAAAAAAATCTCGTCGCGCACCGCGCCCCCCAGCAACTCGTGGAGAGGCGCCCCCAAGGACTTGGCGTGGATGTCGGCGAGGGCGGTATCGAGCGCGGACTTCGCCTCGTAGAAGCGCGGAGCGGCCTCCGCCATCAACAGGGCCGCCCGGCGCGCGCGGCGGGGGTCCGCCCCGAGGAGCGCGGGACCCAGGACATGCTCAATCGCGTCGGCAGTTTCGTCCCGCCCGGCCGAGGAGTATCCGCTGAACGGCTCGGCGTCGCCGATGCCCTCAAGACCCTCGTCGGTGCGGAGGCGCACCAGGACTCCGGGCTGGAGATCGTGATTGTGGTTCGCGTTCTTGAAAAAACCCTTCATGGGCATATCGACGCGATACACTTCGACCGCTGAAATCCTCATCCAGCCGACTCCCTGCTTGCAAGAGATTGATTCACATATTCTACCAGAGCCGGCGCGGGCCGTCTCCGGGCGGCGCGGGCCGCTCCCGGCATGAGTGGCCGTCTCCGCCCCCCCCGAATCAGCTAATCCACCTCCGCCCGCGCGGCGGCCTCAACCGAAGCGGACCGGACCACCTCGCGCGCGTCCTCATCAATTCCGAAGGAAACCGCCTCGCCGGGTCTCAAAAAAGCAAAAACCACCTCCCTCACCGGCAGGCCCGACGCCCCCTCGAGGGCCATGGCGTACGCCGTCCCCTGCGGGCGGTAGTGCTCGGCCCGCTTATCAACTTCATTACCACCCGGGGCGCCGGTCTTGCCCACAGCGTCAGTCTTGAAATCCACGACGACGAGCTCGCCCGCTTCCTCGAACACGAGATCGGCCACCCCCCGGAGGAGACGCTCCCCCTCCATCATCAACACCGGCAGCTCGCGCCAACATCGTTCCGCCGCCCCCGCACGGGCAAAAATTTCCATCCCCATCGCCCCGCGGATCATCTCAACCGCCGCTTCCGTCTCTCTTTCCCGGAGACCGCTCCCGAGCGCCAGCTCGCGCACGGGGCCCGCCAGGTCAGCCGCCACCGCCTCCCCGTAGCGCTCCATCCGGGCCAGAAGGGTGTGGACCAGGATTCCAAACGCCCGCCCGCCCGGCTCATCCCCCGCCTCGAGGGCGGATATTCCATAGCGCCCGGCCTCATCGTCCTCCAGCGCCTCCCCGACCTCGTTCTCAACCCCGTTTTCTACCCCGCCCGCGACAATCACCGGCAGGGCGCTCGGGCTCAGAGGCCGCACTCTCTCCCCCGGCGCAAGAAGGGCGTCGAGATTATTTTGTGCATCCTCCCGCCGGCGGCTGGCCTCCCGTATCTCAGCCTCGCCTCCCTCGAAGGCATCCTCGGGCAGGCGAATCACCGCAGGCTCGGAAAACCCCTCCGCCTCCCCGGCCTCATCCACCACCATCAGCCCCCCGGCATCTTCGCTTGTGCTTATATCCCCGATACCGCCCGCTTCAAGAATTTCCCAGAGATTGCCTTTTCTCACTGCCGCCGGGGACAAAACGAGCCAATCCCGCGCCCGCGTCGCCGCGACATAAAGCAGCCGCCTCCGCTCCGCCTCCTGTATCTCCACCTCGGCCGCCCTTGCCCCGGCGTATCCGGCCGATGTCAACGCGCGCCCGGCCGGCCCGATTTTGAGGTGAACCCGGCCGCTCTCCCGGTCCGCGATCCGAGGCATCTCGCCTGTTCGCGGCGTGCCTCCCAGGTCCGCCATGATCACCACCGGGAATTCAAGCCCCTTCGAGCCATGAATCGTCATCATCCGGACCCGCTCCCCGTCCCCCGCCGCCGCCTCCTCGGGCTCCTTGGCCTCAGAGTCAGGGGCAAGCTGGCCGTTGAGGTGAAAAGCGAACTCGTCCACCCCGCGCTCGCCACCGCCCTCATACTCAAACGCGATGTCGAGGAGCTTGAGCAGGTTGGCCGCCCGCCGCTCACCGTTAAACGAAGACAGAAACAGCTCGAAGGCCTGCGTTTTCTCGAAAATTTCCGCGAGTAGAGCGCGGGCGCTCATCTCCCCGCGCCGGTCGTGCATCTCGCGAATCTCCGCCGCCGCTGCGTCCATTTCCGCCGGGTATTCGGGGGTGGACACTTCGTCCCCGCCGTAGAGCCGCCACCTCGCAAGGTCCACATCCGAAAAACCGTAGAGCGAGGAGCGCAGCGCGGCCGCCATCGCGAGCGGATCGCCGGGGTGCGCCACCGCCCAGAGAACTGCCCCCGCCGCCGCCACCTCGATTGCCGTGTAATACCCGCTCCCCCCGTCGGGAGCCGCCGGAATATCCAACCGGCCGAGCGCCTCCTCGATATCCGGAAACGCCCTCCGCCTCTGGGAGAGGATGACAATATCTCCGTAGCGAACCGCCCGGGGCTCTTCACCCTTCGGATGAACCAAAACCTCGTCATCCACCAGTTTCTTGATCTCATTCGCGATGCGGGCCGCCTCTATCCGCCGCGATTCGGCGGCGTTCTTCTTTTCCTCATCCTCTATGCCTGAGATGATCCGGACCCGCGGCCCCTTTTCCTCGCGGTAGGCGCCAAGTTCCTCATAGCCGGGCTGAATCGAGCCCCGCTCCTCGATAAGCCGCCCGAAGATTATATTCACCCAGTTGATGACGCCGGGGGCGCTCCTGAAATTCTCGGTAATCTGGATGACCTTCCCATTCGGCGCGCCCTCGATCATTTTTTTTACGCCGTGATAGATGGCGATGTCCGCCCGGCGGAACCTGTAGATGGACTGCTTGGGGTCGCCCACGACAAACACCCCGCCGCCCCGGAGCTTGATCTCTCTCCAGTCCACCTCCCCGCCGTCCTCGCCCGCGAGCCGGAAGATCAACTCGGCCTGGAGCGGATCGGTGTCCTGAAACTCATCGACGAGGAAATGATAGAAACGGCCCCGGTAATAGTCGCGGACCTCGCCGCTCTCCCGGACCAGCCGGGCGGCGTGATAGAGAATCCCCGCGAAATTGAGAATCCCCTCCTCCCGCGCCCCGGCGGCGAGTTTATCGGCGAAATCGGAAAGAGAAGCTGCCACCCCGGCGAGCACCTCATGGCCCGCGATAGAAAGTGCCGATTCCATGAATTCATCGTACCCGTCCCTGAACGCCTTGAGCCCCTCCCTTCCGCCCCATGCCTTGGCGCTGCCCGATCTTTTATTGAGCGGAACCTCCGGGCTCCAGAGCGCTTTCATCAGATCGGATATCGACGAAACGGGAAGGCCGCCCACCCAAAGCGATATGTCACCCAATTGCGCGTAGACCTTATCGGAAGTGTCCAGACAATTTTCATCGGCGATCTTTCGCCACCTCTCAAACGCGCCTCTAATTCCTTTCAGGATTCCTTCCATACGTTCTTCGGGCGTCCGGTTTTCGGGAGTGGGAAACCTCCCGCGCAGTTCAGGAAAATCCAGCAATGCGTCCCGAAAAGTTTCCAGATGTTTTTTGGTGAAGCCAAGCTCCAGGAACAGTTCGATAGCCGCGTCTCCCCCGGTCAGACGCTCCCTGAGCCATTCCGTCCAGACCCGATCCCTTAAATCCTCGAACGCGGCGGGGTCCACATCTCCCCCGCCGGGCCGGAGCCCCGCCTCGATGGGGCGCTCCTGAAGCAGGCGCAGGGCGAAGCTGTGAATCGTCGAGATCGGCGCCTGGTCGATGTTATCGAGCGCGGTTCGAAGCCGGGACTGTCCATCTTCGTTCTCCCCGGCGTCGTCTTTTCCACTGTCGTCGTCCTCCCCTCTGGGGCCCTTGACGCCCTTGGCCAGCGCCGCGCGGATTCTCCCGCGAAGCTCGGCGGCGGCCTTGATCGTGAAGGTGATGGCAACGATCCCCTCGATGAGGGCTTCCCCGCTCCGGACGAGGTGAAGAACGCGCTTCACCATCAATTCGGTCTTTCCCGTTCCCGCGCCCGCCTCGACGAGTACCGGGCCGTCTATCCAGCGAACCGCCAATTCGCGCTCGCGCTGATCTCTCGGCTCCCGGCTCATTTCGTCCTCTCCCGGAGATCGCCCAATTCCATCCGAAGCTCGCTGCCCGCCTTCCGGGCCGCCCGGGCCGCCCGGTCGGAGCCGCAGACAGCGGTGAACTCACAGCGTCCGCAGGTCCCCGGAAATCTTTGAAACGGGGTTGGAAAGAAATGCCCCCCCTCCACCACCCGCACGTAAAATCCAAGAAGAGCGCTTACGTCTTCCCCGCGCTCCTCGATCACCTCCGCCGGAATCTCGGCCAGCCGGTACTCACCGCGCTCGGTCGGGAAGGCGTAGGCGGCGCTCACCCGCGAAGCCTCCTCAAAACCCTCACCGAAACGATCCCCGGCGCAGAGGGCATAAAGGTCCGGCTGAAGGCGCTTGCCGCCCGCGAGAGAGGGAGCGCCCTTTTGGGGGATATCCGCCCGGCCGGTTTTGTAGTCGATGAACCGGCGCTGGTCTCCATTCTCCTCTACAAGATCAAAGCGGCCGATCAGATGAACTTTTTTCCTGACATCGGCGAGGACAAAGCGGGGCGATCTTTCCCCGCCGATCCAGCCTTCAATCTCCACCGGGGCCCATCCGGGAGACGTGCTGTAGTTCCTCTCGAAAAATTGGTTGAGATCGTTCTCGAC
>JAPYQX010000201.1 GCA_029937135.1 Nitrospinota bacterium | reverse complement strand
GGCTTACGCCTCTCAGCCCTCTTGTTTCGCCACCACCTCCGTCTGGGAGCTGTCCATTGGCGGGCGGAAGGTGGTCGGCAGCGCTCAGTGCCGGGAGGGAGGGGCCATTCTTCAGCACGGGAGCATCCTCCTCGATTCGCCCGAGGAACGCCTGACCTCGCTTCTCAAGGCCCGGGCCTTTGGAGATAGCCGGATTCGGGAGACTGGCAAGGCCCGGGTGGCGCCCCCCGGCCTGGAAGGCCGGGCCGATCACGCCGCCGGTTTGTGCGAAGTGTTGGGCCGGGAGGTGAGCTACCGGGAGGCTGCTCTTGCCCTCCGCGGAGGGATGGAGGAGACCTTCGGTTCTTTTATCGAGGAGCCCCTCACCGGCGGGGAGGCGGAACGCGCCCGGGAGGCCGAGCGGCGGCGCTATGCCAATCCCGCATGGACGATGGGCCGCGAGACCGGACCCCCGCCTTGACACCCCGCGCCGAAGGGTCTTATCGTCCGGGTCATAGGCGGGTGTAACTCAGTGGTAGAGTGCCAGCTTCCCAAGCTGGACGTCGTGGGTTCGAATCCCATCACCCGCTCCAAAAAAAATCCATCCGTCTATGCCAGCCGCAGAATCCGTTTCTTCCCGCCGAATGGGCGGAGGGAGGAGCTTGGACCGATGGCCTCTGGCCTGCAGGTTTTCGATATCCCCGAAGATGCGCTCGTGGTTGACTTGCATCTCCACTCAAGCGCCTCGGACGGCGAGTACCCGCCTCGCCGCGTCATGATGCGTGCGAAATCAGCCGGGCTCAGCGTCGTCTCCCTGACGGACCACGACACCGTGGCCGGCCTTGACGAGGCCCGCGAGGAGGCGAAACGCCTCGGCCTCGAATTCGTGAACGGCATCGAACTCTCTTCGGTTCACGGCGGACGCCTTGTCCATATCCTGGGTCATTTCTTCCGGCCCGAGGATCCGGAGTTGGGCGCCCAAATGAAAAAGTATATGGAGAACCGGCGCACCCGGATGGGGGAGATGCTCGAGCGGCTCCTGACATTGGGCGTTCCAATCGATAAGGACGATTTCCTGCGGGAATATAGCCGGGCCTCGAGTATCGGGCGGGGACACCTTTCGGCCTATATGGTCCGGAAAAATCTCGTTTCGAATCGTGAGGAGATTTTCGGGAAATATCTCGGGGAAGGGGGGCCCGCCTATGTGGAGCTTGAGATGATCACGCCGGATGAGGTGGTGAAGCTAATCACAGGCGCGGGCGGCGCCGCGACCCTTGCACATCCGAACCTGAGCGAATCGGATGAAATTATCCCGGGGCTTGTTTTGGCCGGATTGGCGGGTATCGAGGTGGAGCATCCCTCACAGGACGCGGAAGCGCGGCGCCATTACCATGCGCTGGCCGAGCAATACGGCCTGGTTCCAATGGGTGGGTCCGACTGTCACGGTGCGCGGCCGGGGCCCGAGCGAATCGGCCAGTTCCGCCAGCCCGTGCGAAATTTTCTTGACCTTCGGCGAAGGGCGAAGGCGGCGCTCCAGGGCCCCCGGCGGGATTGACGGCCGGGGGGGTGCCAATGGCCCCCGAGATGGGGTATTGTCATGGCGATTGTGACGGTGCCCGATGGGTGTTTGCTTCTGCCGGCCCGATGGTTGAATGCTCTGATTTCGGGCCGCTTCCGCGGCCGGGAGGTTGGGAAATGCGTTTGCGGAAAGAGATGATCGAGCGAATTTCCGTGAAAATCGTGGATCGTCTGCTCAGACGGGAAATCATCGAAATCAACGCGGACGAGGAGGCGATTCGCAACCGGATTGTCAGCCTCATCGAGGCGGACCTCATGGTCGAGGACCGGTTGAACGATGAGGTGAAGGATATTCTCCGCGATCATCAGGACGAAATGGACAAGGACAACGTCGATTACAGCCGGATGTTCACGATGGTGAAGACCAAGCTCGCCCGTGAGCGGAACCTGGTCCTGTAATTCATCCGGTTGTGTGAATGTCTTCAAGGAAAAGGAGATCGCGGCGATGCGCATCAACCGCGAGAAGATCAACCACCTCTCGAATCTCATCGTCAAGGATTTCGAGGACTCCGAGGATGTTGCCTTTCTCGGCGAGGCCACCGATGTGCGGATCAACATCGTCCGGGCGATAACGAACGAGTTGACGATCGACGATGATATCGACGAGGAGGTCCGCAGGGTTCTCAGCAGCTACTCGAGCCGTCTCATCGAAGGAACCCGGGAGTGGGAAATTCTCTACTACAAGCATTACGAGCAGGAGGCGGCTCGCCGGGGTGTGTAGCGGGGCCGCCGAGGTGAAATGCCCGTTGCCCGGCGGAGGATGAGCTTGCTTCGAGTCGGCCTCACGGGCGGAATCGCCAGCGGAAAAAGTTCTCTCGCCGCTTTACTCTCCGAAAGAGGCATTCCCGTTATCGACTCCGATGCCATCGCGCGCGATCTGGTCGCTCCCGGTTCGGAGGCGCTCTCCGAAATCGCCCGCGCCTTGGGGTCCGAGGTTGTCGTGCCCGACGGAAGCCTCGACCGGAAACGTGTCGGACAAATCGTTTTCGCCGATGACGCGAAAAGAAATACTCTCGAAAAAATTCTCCATCCGCGTATCATGGCCGAGCAGGATCGATGGCTGAATCGCATCGAGAAGGCCGGCGATTCGCCGGTGGCCGTCGTCGAGGCGGCCCTGATGATCGAGTCCGGCGGGGCGAAGCGATTTGATCTCATCGTCGTGGTGGATTGCGGAGAAGATCAGCAAATAAAGCGTTTCATGGAGCGCACGGGCATGGACGAGGCGGCCGCCCGCGCGCGAATCGAAGCCCAGATGCCCCTTTCCGAGAAGGTGAAACTGGCGGATCGGGTGGTGGATAACCGCGGAAACCTGCCGGATTTGGCGGCCGAAGCGGAAAGCCTGGTCCAGTGGCTCATGGAAAGGGCCGGGAAATAAAGAAAAAGACGGATTGACAAAATTTTCCCGGGCACCTACATTCACAAGTGATTTGGTTGTCGTATCCCCAATCAGCTTATCGCCCGCAATTCCGGCGCTTCAAACCAATTATCGGTTTCATTGATTCGAATCGGGCCAAGCGGCGAAGAAGCTTGATACGCCACTCTAGATAGTATGTCCCGTCGATGGTTTTTGGCGAATCTACTGCTCGAATATCTGGCCTAAGGATTTTTTCACATCCCCGGTTTCTAACTGCTCTCTCGATATTTGGGTTTGTAGTAAAAGATAAAAAATTGGAATCATTCAATGCCGCCCGGTAACCACACGAATTTCACCCGTGAAGTATTAGACTTTTATGTTTGTTCGTCACCAGAGGCTGCATGTGTTTGCCTCCCCGCAACGGGCTTGGCGGTGACAGCGCCTATCGCGGCGCTGTTCCAGGCCCCGGGTGACGGCTTGCCCACCAAGTAAGGAGAAGGAAGTAATGCCAGTTGCCTCCAAGGAATCTGAGTTACATCTTGCGGAACTGAAGAAGAAGACCATCACCGACCTGAACGACATCCTCAAGGATCTCAAGGTGGAGGGCGTAAGCGGTCTTCGCAAGCAGGATCTCATCTACAAAATCATCGAGGCCCAGTCCGGAAAAGATCGTGACGGTGTGATCTACGGGGAGGGCGTGATCGAAATCTTGCCCGACGGTTTCGGTTTTTTGCGTTCGACGGCCTACAACTACTTGCCCGGTCCCGACGATATCTATGTCTCGCCCAGCCAGATTCGGCGCTTCGACCTGCGCACCGGCGATACGGTCAGCGGCCAGATTCGGCAGCCAAAAGAGGGGGAGCGCTACTTTGCCCTCCTGAAGGTGGAGAAAATAAACTATGAGCCGCCCGAGGCCAGTAAAGACAAGGTCCTCTTCGACAACCTGACGCCTTTATACCCCGACCGGCGCATTAATCTCGAAATTCCCAGCAACGGAAGCAAGGACGCCAGCATTCGCGTACTCGACCTGATGACGCCCATCGGCTTCGGCCAGCGCGGCCTCATCGTCGCCGCCCCCCGGACGGGCAAGACGATGCTCCTTCAGGCAGTCGCCAAAAGCATCGCCACCAACTTTCCCGATGCTCATCTCATCGTATTGCTCATCGACGAGCGGCCCGAGGAGGTCACCGACATGGAGCGCTCGGTCCGGGGCGAGGTGGTCAGCTCAACCTTCGACGAGCCCGCGACCCGTCACGTACAGGTCGCCGACATGGTGCTTGAGAAAGCCAAGCGGCTCGTCGAGCATAAAAAAGACGTTATAATCCTTCTCGACTCCATCACCCGTCTGGCGCGGGCGCACAACGCCATCATCTCCCCGAGCGGAAAGGTGCTTTCCGGCGGCGTGGACTCGAACGCCCTCCAGCGCCCGAAACGCTTCTTCGGGGCGGCGCGGAACCTCGAGGAGGGCGGCAGCCTCACCATCCTCGCCACCGCGCTGGTCGAGACCGGGAGCAGGATGGACGACGTGATATTCGAGGAGTTCAAGGGCACCGGCAACATGGAGGTCCACCTCGACCGCAAGCTCTCCGACAAGCGGGTTTTCCCCTCGATCGACATCAGCAAGTCGGGTACCCGGAAAGAGGAACTCCTCATGTCCGAGACCGACCTCAATCGGGTGTGGGTGCTCCGGAAGGTTCTGCAGCCCCTGGGCAGCGTGGACTCGATGGAACTCCTCCTCGAGAAGGTCAAGGAGACGGATACCAACGAGGAGTTCCTGCTCTCGATGAACAGCTAGGCGCTCTCATTATGCTGTGAGGGAGTGATTAGCCATGTCTGGCGGGCCTCCGCCAGGCCATTACCCCACAAAATTCCGTTTTTCCCTCCCGGAAGGGCCGGGTTTCGCTCCCTTCCCTGGTGGTGGACAATAATAGGAAGTTTCGGTATAAAAACGCCTTCCTCGCATGAGGCGCCCCGGGGCGTCCGCGCGGCGATATTGGTTTGTCCCCGCTGACCAGTGGCTGGGGGGATTTATTGGAAGTTTTCGGGAGCGGGGGCCTGCGGGTCCGATCACGCCGCCCCCGGCGGAAGGAGCGCGCAATCATGAGAACAGGAATTCATCCCGAGTTGCTTGAGACGACAGTCACTTGCAGCGGATGCCAAGCCGTATTCAAGACTCATTCGACAATTGAGAATATCCGCATCGAGGTGTGTTCGAATTGCCACCCCTTCTATACCGGCAAGCAATCCCGGATTATCGACACCGAGGGGCGCGTCGAGAGATTCGTCAAGAAGTTCGAGGGCAAGGAAGCCAAGGTTTCTAAACGCAAGCGTAAGCAGGAGGCGCGGCAGGCTGAAATCGATTCGGTCGAGGAGCGCGAGAAGAACAAGGTTGCGGATGAAAAGGCGGCGCGCGAGGAGGCCCGGATTCGCCGCCGTGAGGAGCAAGCCGCCCTCAAGGCAAAGCAAGACGCCGAGGAAGCGGCTGCCCCCGCCGCCAATGATGCTAAAGCCCCTGCGGCCGGTTCTGATGCTAAAGCCCCTGCGGCCGGTTCTGATGCTAAAGCGCCCGCGGCCAAGTCTGAAGCGCCCGCGGCCAAGTCTGAAGCGCCCGCGGCCAAGTCTGAAGCGCCCGCGGCCAAGTCTGAAGCGCCCGCGGC
>JAPYQX010000520.1 GCA_029937135.1 Nitrospinota bacterium | reverse complement strand
GCGGATGAACTGAAAAGCGTCTGGTGAAATAGTATGGATCGGTGTGGTTGTGCAGTCACCGTGAGGTTAGAGGGTGAGAGTGAAGCTTCAAATAAAAAAGCTTAGCCTTCACCATCCTCCGGTGCGTCGCCAGCGTCTTCATCACCCTCGGCGTCTTCGCCTTCCTCGCCCTCTTTCGGCTCGGGGCGGGGGGCATGGTAGCGGCGCCACTCATCGCCGTAGGCGAGTGTCGAAAGGTTGGTCATCCGGTCGATGAAGAGAATGCCGTCGAGGTGATCCGCCTCGTGCTGGGCAACGCGGGCGGGAAAGCCCTCAAGCTCGGCCGAGTATTTTTTCCCTTCATGATCATGCGCGTCGAGGCGGATTTTCACATGGCGCGGCACCATGCCGTGGATGTCGGGGACGGAAAGGCAGCCCTCCCATCCCTCACTCACCTCATCCGAGAGCGGAGTGATAACCGGGTTCACCGCCACGCGCAGTGTCTCATCGTCCGCCTGATCGGGCTGGATGATGAAGACGCGTACGCCAAAGTGAACCTGGGGGGCGGCAAGACCGATTCCGGCGTACTCGTCCATGGTCTCAAGCATGTCGCTCACGAGCGACTTGAGATCGGCGCTCCGGAGCGCGTTCCGGGGGATTTCCTCGGCAAGCTTGCGAAGGACCGGGTGGCCCATCCACGCGACTTTCAGAATAGCCATCGAAAAAAGTCCTTGTAACTAGCTGAATATTATCAAAATATTCAATTCACGCTAATTTGGTAAACCAGGCCGCCAAGGCGTCAGTGTCCGTGATTTCCTCGAGCGAGTCCACCACCCGGTCGGCCCTGGAGAGCGCCTCGCGGGGAAAGCTGTTCGTCACCGCCAGAACGCGCATCCCCGCCGCCCGGCCCGAGCCGACGCCCGCCACCGAATCCTCAAAAACGAGGCAGGCTTCTGGATGGATTTTTTCGGGAAGCCCCTCGTTGATTCGGCTGAGAGCCGTGAGAAAACTTTCGGGGTCCGGCTTCCCCCGCTCGACCATCTCGGCCGATACGACGGGCCCGAAACAATCGAGCAGCCCCGCCTCCACAAGGACGGGCCGAATCTCCTCCCCCAGAGCCCCGCTCGCGACGGCCAGCGGCCAGCGCGATGAAGCGGCGCGGATCAACTCCGCCGCTCCGGGCACTATCCGGGGGTTCGCTCCAAGGGTGTCGTAG
>JAPYQX010000200.1 GCA_029937135.1 Nitrospinota bacterium | reverse complement strand
TCATCTCGCCGGGCGGAGCGCGGTTTCGCTATCGGGCGGAGAGCGCAAGCGCGTTGCGCTGGCCCGGGCTTTGGCGACGGGGGCGGAGACGCTGCTTCTCGATGAGCCTTCGGCCGGGGTGGACGCCGAGAACACCGGCCGGATGCGCGATGTGATCGCCTCGCTCGCCGAATCGGGAAAGACCATCATCCTGAGCACCCACCAACCCGATTGGGCGGCGCCGATCGCCGATGTTTCTATTCGCCTCTCTTACGGGAAGCTCGACGTTTCTCAGGGAAAGACAGACCCTTCGGAGTGAGCCGCCTCGCCGAGCAAATCGGCCTCGAGAGGACCGCCCTCCCATTCGGGAAATTTCCGGATGTAATAATCCACCGCGCCCATCTCCAGTAAAACCGGATCGGAATAGTCGGTGTGCGGCCGCTGACTGACGTGGCAGGCCTCGGCCTTGGTGCGAATATGCTTTAGCGGGCGGGCGTCGATGACCGTGGTGTAGTCGGCGCGGTAGGTAACTTCGGGGCGGGCCATTTTTTCCCGGTAGCCCGAGGGGACCACCCGCCAGTAGAGGCGCGAGGGCGCCGCGGCCCGCCCAGGGTTATTTCGCATTCGTTTGAAAGCCTCGGTGGCCCATTTCGATACGGCCAGATGATCGGGATGGCGCGTGATGCCGTCGTCGGAGTGGGTGATGATCACCTCGGGGGCGATGGCCGCATAGGCCGCCGTCAGCCCGCCGATGGCTTCTTCATCGTCCACATCCGCTAGCCCGCCGTCAGGGTAGTCCCAGAGCTCATGGCGCCGGATTCCGAGAACGGCGCAGGCCGCTCTCAACTCTCCCGCGCGAACCTCCCCCAATTCGCTGAGGGCGCAAACGCCGTTAGTCTCCCCCGCCTCCCCATGGGTGAAGCAGATGAGACTCACCTCCGTTCCTCTCCCGGCGTAAAGGGCGTTCGTCCCCGAGTTTCCAAACGACTCGTCGTCCGGGTGGGCGTAAACGTTTAAAATCCCTCCGGGAGATATTCCACCGGGCAAAGGGGTGGATTCTGTCATCGGGAGTCCTATTCGAGACTTATTAAATGTCCGCCCCGTTAGTCGAAAAACCCCGTAATCACTCCAATTCCAAGTCAAATTCCTAAAGATTCTTCAATTCATCCACCATACTAAGGCATTCATATTATGGGGATCGAATGTTTGCGGAGCACGGGCAAAGGGGAGCCAGAAGATTTTGAAACAGTCCTGAAACACCCCTGAAATTTATACTTAACACATTTGAAATTCCTCAGAAACTTCGATGCACGAGAATTCCCACGGGTCGAAGATTCGTTCCGGCCCCTCTAATAGCACGGCCGGATTCTTCATCGGAAATGTGAGTGAGCGGGGCGGAATCAGGGGAGGATCGTTGATAATCGAATAATCTCCGTAATTTTTTGATTTTACAATTTCCTTACATCGTTATTACAAAGTCATTACTCTTTATGCTATCGTGTATGAGATAAAATACTCCGGAATCCCTGCTATTGCAAAGGAGGTGCTTGAAGAGGCGGGTTACAGCGTTGTGATGCGAACGAGCAGCCAGGCGGCATTTGAGACATTTCGGGAGGCGCCCGATGCATTCGATCTCGTTCTCACGGATCAGACAATGCCACATATGACCGGGGATATCTTGGCGGAAACCATAACGGAAATCTGTCCAGATATCCCCATTATCCTGTGCACCGGGTTCAGCTCTAAAATCTCTCCTGAAAGCGCTCTCGCCAAGGGCATTAAAGTCTACCTCCAAAAACCATTTACCATCCACGAGCTAAAAAAAGCCGTTCGGATGGCACTGGCCAAAGACGAAGAATTGGTATCCTAAGAGGCGTTCAGATTGTGGCGTGAATAATTTTGAATCACCCTCAGCAGCCTTTACCACTCTCTCAGACCCCATTTTTATCTACTAAAGTCTCGGTAGCCCGATTCCTGTTAACGGCGGAAAATTCCCGCCAGTCCGGGCGAGAGTCTATCAAATGCCCCGGCGGATATCAGTAGCCATTGAACCTATTGATTTTTAACGCTTTATTAAATTTAGCCAAGATGGTAAAGTGTTTTCGGGTTTTACGGGACCAGCGAAATCATGGGAGTTATTAATTGATGAGGATAATCCGGTTCTTATTTCCGGGCGCGGCCCTGCTGATAGCCATTTTGTTGTTGGCGGCGCCAGGGCCCGTCTTTGGCCGAATCCTCTCCGCCGGGGCGGGTGGTTTTCCCTCCCCGCCGGGCCTCAAGGAAAATGTCGAATTCTGGCGAGATGTTTTCGCCCGCTATAAATTTACCGAAGTCGTATATCACGATGAATATAACCTCGGCCGCCGCTACGGCACGCTTCAGTTAGGGGAGCCGTGGAAGGCCACCCGGAAGCAGAGAAAACAGGTGCGCGCCCACAGGAATAAAATCCGGGCGATCCTGCTCGCGCTTGCCGAGGGCCGGGCCACCCCGGAGGGGACCGTTATACTCACCGCCCGTATCCGAAATATGTTTTCGGGCCTCCCCCGCCGGGAGTTTCGCACCGCCGCCTACCAGGTTCGCGGGCAGCCTGGTTTGAGAGAGCGCTTTCTCGAGGGGTATATCCGCTCGGGGAGATACCTTTCTCATTTCCGCCGGATTTTCCGCAAGCATGGCCTGCCCGAGGAGTTGACGCTTCTCCCTCATGTCGAAAGCGGGTTCCGCTCGGCCATCTATAGTCACGCCGGTGCGCTGGGTCTTTGGCAGTTTACCCGGGGAACCGGAAGGCTCTTCATGCGGGTGGACGGCACGGTGGACGCGAGGCGCGACCCGTTTTTGGCTGCCGAGGCCGCGGCCAAGCTGCTCAAGCGAAACTTTGAGGATTTGAATTCCTGGCCACTGGCCATCACTGCTTACAACCACGGGGCGCAGGGGATGCGCCGGGCCGTAAAACAGGTGGGCTCGCGGCGCATCGATATAATCGTCAAGAATTACAAGAGCCGCACTTTCGGTTTCGCATCGCGGAATTTTTACGCCGAGTTTCTCGCCGCGGTTGAGGTTCATAAAAACGCCAAAAAGTATTTCGGTTCGGTTCGCCTCGATCCGCCCCGGTTTTTCGACGAATTCTATATCCCCGGTTTCATCGGGATGAAAGAGCTCACGCGCCGGATCGGGGTGGATGCCCGGACTCTCCGGAAAATGAATCCCGCCCTTCGCTCGCCGGTGACCCGGGGGTGGAGGAGCGTGCCGAAGGGGTATCCTCTCCGCATCCCGCTGGGGGAGGGAGCCCGTGTGCGAAAGGCCTACTACCGGGGGGCCGAGGGATCGCCTTCATCGGATGGCGGCGAGAGGTCGAAATGGGTCCTGATCAGGCCGGGTGACTCACTCGGCCGTATCGCCCGCCGGCACCGGATCCGCCTCGGGGACCTGATGAAAGAAAACGGTCTTGAAAAAACCCTGATCCGGGTGGGGGATCGTCTCAGACTCCCGGAGAGGAGTTCGACAAAGAAGCGAGCCTCTATCCGAAAGTCGGCGGTGAGACAGAAGAAGGCAGTGAGCCAAAAGCCAGCGGCGTCGAAAAAGCTGGCGGCCCTTCGCTCGAAACTGGTTTCCCGGCAAGTGAAAAATAAAAAGATAGGCAAACGGATGGCCAGCCTGTCTGGTTCTCGTAAAATGCCGCAACCGCCTAAACCGAAAAAATCGCCCGATGCCCGAAAATCCACCCCGGCGAGAAAATCACCACAGCGGGTAGCGTCGGTTCCTCAAGCAGTCAAGAGGGGCCAAACATCGGAGAGAGGCTTGTTCCAGTTTGTTTCGGAATACGATTTGCCGGAGAAGGTCCCGAGCCGGGGTTCCCGTTTCCGGGAGGGCGCTCTTCGGCAGGCGCTGGCGGTATCGCCCTCCTCGGGGGGAAGCAAGGCGGGTTGGGTCTGTGTTCAGGAAAACGAGACGATCGGTCATCTCTCCAGGTGGTTGCGGGTGTCTCCCGGGCGGCTCAGAAAGATGAACAGAATTCGTTCGAGCCGACGGGTCAGGATCGGAAGGAAGATCCGGGTTTCGTTTCTCCGCGTTCCCAGGGAGGATTTTATCGAGCGGCGGCTCGCCTACCACAAGGGAATCGAGAAGACTTTTTTCAAAAAATATACCGTTTCCCGGGTCAAGCGCCACAAACTGAAGCCGGGTGAGAATGTCTGGAGCCTCCTCATGCGGACCTACCGAGTCCCTCTTTGGCTGGTTCGCCACTACAACGGAAACAAGAATCTCCGCCGAATCACGGCGGGCGACGAGGTGGCGATTCCGGTGGTCGAGCGGAGGGAATTCTGATCGGCTCGCGCCTCCGAACAATCATGTAAGTTATTGATTATAAATCGAATGTATTGATATCCCCGCTGTTTGAAAAACCCTTGCCCCAAGCCGACCTTTAGAATAGGATGCACCCTCCGGTTAAGGGAAACTGCAGGGATTCCCTGCCATATGCCCAATTGTCAGAATACCCAGACCGTAAATTGGCGTTCGGGCGCGTGTGCGGGTCTGGCGGAGGCGAAATCATGGATATCGTGATCAGCAAAGAGACGCTCCACCGAGCCCTTCAGACAGTCCAGGGGGTCGTGGAAAGCCGAAGCAGCGCGATGCCAATCCTCCAGAATGTCCTCCTCTCCACGGAGGGAAAAAAGCAGGTGCGTCTGCTGGCCACGAATCTCGACATCGGCCTCAGGGGCGTCTTCGAGGCCCAGGTTACAAAGGGCGGCTCGGTGACGCTCAACGCGAGGAAGCTTTTCGACATCGTACGCGAGCTTCCCGACGCCGACATACGGTTGGTCGAGGAAGACGGCCAGTGGGTGCGGATGACGTGCGAGAAATCGAGTTTTCGTTTTCCGGGTCTGCCGCCTTCGGATTTTCCCACGGTACCCAAAGCCGGAGACAGCGAGCCGCAGAAAGTTCCATCCGCTGTTTTGGGCGACATGATCCGAAAAACCATGTTCGCGATCTCCCAGGATGAGACGCGCTACACCTACAATGGCGTGTTTATGGAATCAGAGGGCGACAAGCTTCGCATCGTCGCTACCGACGGCCACCGGCTGGCGCTCATCGAGCGGCCCAACACGGGGGCTGAATTCAAAAACGGCGTGATCATTCACAAAAAAGCGCTCGGCGAGATTGTCAAACTTTTCACCGAGGAAGAGACGGACGTCGAAATATTTCTTCACGAAAACCATGTTATTTTCCGGTCGGGGGACATCGAGCTTTCGGCCCGAATGATCGACGGCGATTTTCCGAAATACAGACAGGTAATACCCGGGGACAACAACAACCACATTACCGTGGATCGTGATCAGCTCCTTCATGCGCTGCGGCGCGTTTCTCTCCTTTCGAACGAAGCGCGGATGGTCAAGTTCGTATTCACCTCCGGCCAGCTCGTCCTGACCACAAACGGCTCGGACGCCGGAGAGGCCGAAGAGGTTCTCGCCTCGGATTATTCAGGCGAGGAATTGATTATCGGATTCAATGCTCGTTATTGCCTCGATGTGCTGGGTATCCTCGATGAGCAGAATATCCGCTTTGAACTCAAGGACTCCCTGAGCCCCGGTATCCTCAAGCCCGAGGATGCGGAAGGGTACACATACGTCATCATGCCCATGCGAGTTTAATTTTTTTCCCACGGATATAGAC
>JAPYQX010000199.1 GCA_029937135.1 Nitrospinota bacterium | reverse complement strand
AACGCGACTTCCGCATCTTCGAGGTCGATCAGCCCAAGGACGCGATGGTTCCCTACCACGCCCACGACGAAGAGGAGAAACTCATCGTCCTCGAAGGGCGGATGCAATTCAACGTGGAGGAAGAACTCGTCCTGATCGAGGAGGGCGAGGTGATCACCATCCGCGAGGGAGCGATCCACGCCGCCGCCACGGTGGACGGCAAACCGGCCAAGTTGCTCATCGCCTTCGGCGGGAGCGAGGAGGCCGAACCCGACAAGGAAGGGTGGGAGGATGAGGAGGGCGAAGACTTCGGCCGCGCCACCTGAACGCCTGATTCTCTATTTCGCTTACGGCGCTAATCTTCACCATGAAGGAATGCGCCTCAGATGCCCCCGCAGTCGTCCGCTCCGGCTCGCCCGCCTGATGGACCACGCCCTTCGAATCGCACTTCCCCGAAAAATACCCAACGTCCACACTTGGGCCACGGTCGTGCCCGAAGCGGGCGCCCAGGTTCCGGGCATCCTCTATCTCATCCTCGAGCGGGACATCGAAGCCCTCGACAGCTATGAGGACTACCCCGAGATTTACGGCCGCGAGAAGGTTTCGGTGGAATCCGATATCGGCGCCGAGGAAGCGCTTATCTACATGATGAACGGGCCAATCCGGGAGGCGAGGCCCTCCTCCGAGTACGCCACCACCCTGCGGCGCGGCTACCGGGAGAACGGGCTGCCAATGGAAGTTCTCGAGACCGCCCTGGGACAAGAGCGTTAGGACGGGTAGCCGCCTTCTTTCTGAATAAAGGGAATCAGCCCCCCGGCGGCGATTATTTTCAGGAGCGAAGGGGGATAGGGGGCAAAGCGTATCTCCCCGCCCCCGGTTTGAATCGCGCCCGTCTCCGGGTCCACCTCCACCTTATCGCCCGCCGATATCGAGTCAGTGTCGCACTCGATTACCGGAAGCCCCATGTTGATGGCGTTCCGGTAGAACATATGGCCGAAACTCCTGGCCAGAACACAGCTGATGCCAAGCTCCCTCAGTACGACGGCGGCGTCGGCGCGGCTGCTGACGAGCCCGAAATTCTCACCCGCCACCACCACATCGCCCTGCCGCACCGAGGCCGAAAACGCCGGATCGATATCTTTGAAGGCGTCCCGCATGAGGACCTGCAGCGTCGTGTCGGGCGAGCGGTACTTGACCGAAAGATGAACGTCGGTGCTCACGTTGTCCCCGAAGCGGAACGCTTTTCCCGACAAAATCATCGCGCCGCCCCTGCCGTCTCGGCCAGTATTTCGCGCGGGTCGGCGATTTGACCCGCGATGGCGCTGGCCGCCGCCGTCGCGGGCGAGCCCAGGTAGATTTCCGCCTTCTTGCTCCCCAGGCGGCCAGGGAAATTCCGGTTCGCCGTGGTGAGGACGCGCTCCCCGTCGCCCACGAGGCCATTGCCCGTCATCGATGCGCAGGGGCCGCACGAGGGCGGGAGGAGGATGGCCCCCGCTTCGTTGAGGACCCGGATCGCCCCGCTCCGCTCCGCCGCCTCCTGAATACGCCGGCTGGCAGGGGCGATATAAAACCGGACCCCAGGGGCGATCTTTCTGCTGCGCAGTATGCGCGCGACGATTTCGATGTCCTCGAGGCGGCCGTTCGTGCAGGTGCCCACATAGACCTGATGCACCGGGAGGCCGGTGAATTCCCCCACCGCGAACACATTATCGGTCGTGGGGGGAGCCGCTATCGCCGGTTCCAGCGAGGAGACATCGAGATGGATCACACGCTCGTAGACGGCGTCAGGGTCCGGCGAAACGGGCGTTCCCTCGCGGCCCGCGGCCCTGGCCCATTCGGTTGTTTTCGTATCGGCCTCCATGATCCCCGTCTTCGCCCCCGAGTCCACCGCCATGTTCGCGATGGTGAAACGGCTCTCCACCGAGAGGGCGGCGAGGGCCGGGCCACCGTACTCTATGGCGCGGTAGTTGGCCCCGTTCAGGCCGATCTCCTCGGCGAGATAGAGGGCCAGGTCCTTGGCGAACACCCCCTCGGGGAGGTTCCCCTCTGGGAGGATGCCCTCGAACTCGGCCCGAATCGTCTGGGGCACCTTGAACCAGAGCTTGCCGGTGGCGAAAACCGAGGCCGTCTCTCCGCTTTCCACGGCGACCGCCATGGTGTTCAGGGCGCCGTAGGTGCAGACATGACTGTCGCCGCCCACGGCCAAATCCCCCGGCCCCACTCTTCCCTCCTCGGTCACGATGGTGTGGCAGACCCCGGAGCCCGCGTCGAACAGGTTCACCCCTCGCTCCGAGGCGAACTCGCGCAGTTTCACATGGTCGTTCGCCCAGCGAACGTCGAACGCCGGGACAAAATGATCGATAATGATATCGGTCTTTTTCGGATCGAGGCGGAAAGGAAGATTCGCCTCCCTGAAAATATCCAGCGCCTTGGGGCCCTTGGCGTCACCCGCCATGAGATAGTCGATCTCGGCCACGACAAGGTCGCCCGCGCGGGCCTCGGTCCCCGAGTGGGCGGAGAGAATTTTTTCCGCGATGGTCTGGCCCAAGGGGAATCTCCTTCACTGAGAGCGAAAAACACGGAATGCGAAAAGCGCCAAAAAATATTTCATACACCATACGCTTCGGATCAAGTCCGGTCACCATCAGACTCTGTTCATCATCATCTGATTATCACGAGAGCCCGGCGTTGCCGCCCGCTCGATTGCGGACTAGGATAATTGCGAAAGTTTACCCCCCGTCAATTCACCTGGACAGGATTCCCATGAGCCGGATCGTCATCCACTCCCGTAAGGCCTCTCGGATTTTCAGGTTTCTGCCCTTGCTCCTGTTGGCGCTGGCCGCCGGCTGCGGTTCGGTGGAAACCGTGAAGGGCGATGTCCTCCGCCTCGACCGCCGGACGCTCGAGGCGGACGTTGAGGGCTACCGCCTCGAGGAAAAAGGCCCCGGCCTTGCCGCCCTCCGCAGCGTGGCGCTCTGCCCGGTGCAGGAACGGCGGATTTTCCGGGAGGTCGAGGTCTCGAAGCAGTCCGCCGCCACCGCCATCCCGCTGGGCGTGGGCTGCGGGCTCACGAAATTCGCCGAGATCGGAAACGTCCTGTCCGGAAGCTCCGGCAACCCCGCCACGAATTGCGGGAGCTACAGTTCGACAAACCGCCGCCCGACGGGCCGCCAGATTACCGGGGACTGGAGGACAGTCGAAAGAAAAGCCTGCGGCGCGCCCAAGGCCGCCTCGGCCGGCGGTGAGGTGCGCATCACCTTTCTCAAAAACCGCATCTCGAAATCCTATTCGGTCGGCCAGGGCGGAACCGTCCGCTTCAGTCAGGAAGACCTTGCCCGCCTCCGGATCTACTTCACCATTCTCCGCGACATGGAGATCGAGGCGCGCTACGGCGGACAGAGCTGGCTGCAAAAACTCACCATCGAGTAAACGCGCCGGATGGAAAACCCCCGGCCCAGTTGGAAAACGCGCCGGCCGCAAGGCCCAGCATCAACCCTCGATCATCGCCACCGCCTCGATCTCGACCAGAAATTTCGGCTGGGCGAGGGCCGCCTGGACCGTCGACCGGGCCGGTTTATTGTCTCCAAAAAAATCGGCGTAGGCCCCGTTCATCCCGGCGAAATCGCCGATGTCGACAAGAAAGACCGTTGTCTTCATCACGTCGGCGACGGTGGCGCCCCCCTCCTCCAAAACGGCCTTAAGATTACTGAGCACCTGCCGCGTCTGGGCGGCTACGTCTCCCTCGCCGACGAGATTTCCCTCACTGTCCACCCCGACCTGTCCGGAGGTGAAAACGAAAGGCCCCCGTTTCGTTCCCGGGACATAGGGCGGCGAGGGTACACGCATCGAGGCTGGCTGAAGAGTGATCTTGGGCATTTCGGATTCTCCCCTGGAAGATGGAATGGCAAACGGAATCAAAACTAGACTCCCCCGGCCTCGAGGAGACCGGGGGAGTATGTATCAACGGCTCAGGTCCGGACCAGTTTCCTCCAGACCCACCTGAAACCTTTCTGAACCAGAAAGAAAATGAGCCCGCTCAGTCAGGTCGGGCAATACTCCGGCTCGCTTCGGGGGGAGCGGGACGGCTCAGCGGTCTGCCCCTCTTTCGCGGCATCAACAGCCGCCCCCGCGGGGCCAGCGTCTCTCGACACTTGCGATTCCATAGACATCTCTCCCTAACCCCCTTCCCCGGTCCCGCCCTGGGTTCCGGGATCGATAGCCCTGAGATAATCGAACGAGTAGATGCCGCTCACGCAGCCCGCCACCCAGGTGATGCTCAGCGCGTAGCGGCCCACCATTGAAGCGTCCCCAAACTCGGCGGGCCCCAGCTCGTCCGATACGACGTGGAGCGGATTATTCTCCATCTCGTCGCGCTTCTCCCGGCAATTGGCGCAGGGGCACATGGCCGCCAGATAATCGAAACCAAATACACTCTTGCCGCCCCCCGCCCACTCGATGCGAAGCTCGCGGGCGGCCTTGTCTATCGTTAAATCAACGGGGTGGTGCCCCTCGGCGGTTGTCATTATTCCTCTCTCTATATTCCTCTCTCTATTCACAAACGGCAGGAATTATTTCATGCCGTATTTCTTGTATTTCTCCTGTGAGGCCTTGCCCCGCTTCGCGGATTCTGGCGTTTTCAACTCGAGTACATAGGGGCGATCAATCGAAGCGGCCCGGACGGCATCGAGGAGTCCCTCGTCGTCCTGCCCCTCCCAATCTCCTTCCTTGAGCTTCACGAAAACCGGATTGCCGCTCTCGAAGAGGAGGGTCGGCACCCCGAAAACGCCATACTCGCCCTCGGCCTCTTCGTGATCCGCGGCGAGGAGCGGAATGCCCGCGCCGTTTTTCATGTCCTCCTCCCAGCGCTCCACGTCGAGCCCCACCTCGATGGCAACGTCCCGGAGGATGAGCTGGTTGGTGATGTCCTTGCCGTCTTTATGCTTCGCCCGGTGGAGGGCGATATGATATTTGGCGAACTGGCCCTCTCCCTGAAGGGCGGCGCATTTCGAGGCCTCAAGGGAGGGGATGTCGCGGCTGGCCATCCTCTTGTCTTCCCATGCCTTCCAGTCCTCACCGCGCGAACTGGCGAAATTCGCCTGCTCAAGCACAAACGACTTGTAGTTCACCTTGAGGTCCTTGTTTTTTTCCTGAAGTCGAGTGAGCCACTCCGTGGCCCGGTATGCATAGGGTCAGACGTAGCAATTCCACATGGTAATATTCATGAATTGTCCCCTTTATTTAGCTGAATCCAGAATAATATGGCGTCCGCCGGGATTATCGCACAACCGCTTACCCTCAAGAAACGGAACATCCATGCTATACATAATTATTTTACTTTTATATTGTAAATTTTATACTTGACAGTTTGAATTTTATTTGTGATATATATAAACGTATCAGTCAGGTTAAAACTATTATTTCGCAGGGGTAATGACATGAGCAAACATCAGGCTGTCGAATGCACGGAATGCGGAGAATTCTCGACCACGGCCCAAATAGGCCCCTTTGGCCCGGTTTGCGGCAGGTGCAGTGATTGGGAAATTCCAGGCAGGAGGTCAATCGTCCACGAAACCTGCCCAACCCATTGATATAAAAGAAAAAATTCAATTCACCGATTTTAAAAGGGAGAGTCTCGTTGCCCACTCTTGACGGCCGCACCATCGCCATCA
>JAPYQX010000519.1 GCA_029937135.1 Nitrospinota bacterium | reverse complement strand
CCTTTCCGGCGTACATGACGACGACGCGCCGGCAGGTCTCGGCGATGAGGCCCAGATCATGGGTGATCATGATGATGGCGGTTCCGAACTCCTCCTTGAGCTTCGACATCAGATCGAGGATCTGCGCCTGAATCGTCACGTCGAGGGCGGTCGTGGGCTCGTCGGCGAGGAGGATTCTCGGGTTGCACGAGAGGGCCATCGCGATCATCACCCGCTGGCGCATTCCGCCCGAGAGCTGATGGGGGTACTCCTTCACCCGCTGCCGCGGAAGGGGGATGCCCACCAGTTCGAGCATGTCGGCCGCCTTGTCGTAGGCGTCCTTCTTTCCCATATTCTGGTGAAGCATGACGGCCTCGGCGATCTGGAACCCGATGGTGAAGACCGGGTTCAGGCTCGTCATCGGCTCCTGGAAGATCATCGATATCTCGTTTCCGCGAATCTTGCGGAGCTCGGCGGTACTCATCTTCGTGAGGTCCTTGCCCTCGAAGAAGATGCCCTCGCCCGATATCTGACCCGGCGGCTCGGGGATGAGGCGGAGGATCGAAAGCGCCGTGACGGACTTTCCGCAACCCGACTCGCCGACCACGCCCAGCGTCTCGCCGGCGTCGAGGGAGTAGGTCACCCCGTCCACCGCCTTGACGACCCCGTCGGGCGTGTGAAAGTGGGTCTTGAGGTTTCGAATTTCGAGGATAACCTCGGAGCCGCCATTTTGCCCGGGAGACATCGAATCGCTCCTATAGAAAAAGCCCTGCCATTATTGATAATCAAGCCGTGGCGGGATTATAGAGAGGCGGGCGGCGAAATGTCCACCGCCAAAACCCGGCGGCTCCGCCCCGGTCCCATCCCTCCCCGTGATTTCAGGACCGCGCGGAGGCCCGCCCCGCCGACTCCCCGCTATTTCGGATTCGTTGACCCCGCCATTATCGAGAAGATAGACTGATTCCGCGCACCTGAAATATTGGCGATATCGACTGCCTGGAGGCCCATTCGTGCAGTGTCCCATGTGCCGCGGCGAAAACCCCGCGCACGCGAAGTTTTGCCTGGAGTGCGGCACATCGCTGGCTCTCGTCTGCGCGAGCTGCGGCGCCGACCTCCCTCCCGGCTCTAAGTTTTGTCTTGAGTGCGGCCACCGCCTCGCCCGGCCGGGCGAGGCCCCCGAGTTCCCAAGCACCCGGGCCCGTGAGTTCCCGGCCGACGCCGCTCCC
>JAPYQX010000518.1 GCA_029937135.1 Nitrospinota bacterium | reverse complement strand
GTCCCCGGTAGCCGCCAAGCACGACTAGGCGTTGTTAACCAACGGAGCCGATCGTCTTGCCCAATACGCCGCAAACCGAACTGTAAGAACGAGCAAACCAGTGACCGTGTAAACAATAGCAATCAACCTGGTATCGCCCACCATGACCGTCTCGGCATAAGACACCCAGATTGCCGCCCAGAAATACCAAATCCCCACGATCCCCAGCGCCCAGCAGTAGTAGGCGAACCCCTTCAAATTTCCGCGCCGCACCACCCGGATCAGCCAGCCCAGTGAAAGGACGCCCGCGCCGGCGGCGGCGGCGGCGCCGATGACGAAGGGGGCGAAGTCAGCCGGTGAGACGGCGGCGAAATGTCTCGCCTTGAGCAGCAGAGCGCCCCCGATGGCGGGAATCGAGAGGAGGAAGCTGAAGCGGGCGGCGGTTTCGCGGTCGATGCCGAGGAAGAGGGCCGAGGTGATGGTCGAGCCCGACCGGGAGATGCCCGGAATGATGGCGAGGGCCTGAAAAGAGCCGATGAAGAGGGCATCGCGCCAGGTCAGCTCGGCCTCTCCCCGTCCGCCCTCGGAGGGCGATTTTCCGAAAAAAAGAAGAGCGCCGGTCGCGAGGAGCCCGAGCGAAGTCATTCGCGGATTGCCGAAAAGACCCTCGATGAAATCCTCGAAGAGGACACCGAATATTCCGGCCGGAACCGTCCCCAGGAGGATGAGCCAGCCCGTCCGGGCCGAGGCGCGATCGCCCGAATTTCCGGCGAGGGAGAGGAACCAGGCGCGGACTATCCGCAGGGCGTCTTTCCCGTAGTAGTAGAGAACGGCGGCGAGGGTGCCGACGTGGACCAGGATATCGAATAGGACCTGGGGCTCGGCGAGACCGAGGGCGGCCTGTCCGAGGACGAGGTGGCCCGAGCTGCTGACGGGTAGAAATTCCGTCATCCCCTGAAGGATGCCCAGCAGCGCCGCCTCCGCCCATCCGATGGTCTCGGTCATGCCTGGGGGTTTCCTGGGGCCCTAGAGGTGGCGCCCGAGGCCTTTCTCGCGAAGTTGCCGGACGATATCGCCCACCGACTGCGCCCGGTCGGCGCGGCAGATTAAAAGGGCGTCGTCGGACTCGATGACGATGAGATTCTCGACTCCTACGGCTGCGACGAGAGATTTTGAGGACCGGACGATGAGCCCGCGTGCGTCCTCGGCCAGGACGCTCCCCCCCTC
>JAPYQX010000198.1 GCA_029937135.1 Nitrospinota bacterium | reverse complement strand
TGTAGGCATCGAGGCGGCGGCGATCCTCACTTTTCACGGCGCCGTAGGTAACGCGGTTGATCCCGTCGTTTTTCGTGACAAGATATTTTTCGAGAAATTCCGCCCACGCGGAATGGTCCACCCGGATATTCGACCCCGGATCGCTCGCCTGCCAGCGCGGCCAGAGGTCGGCCTTGGGAGCGGCCCACGCGGGCACACCGCTGAACTGAAGCGCCGCCACGACCAGCGTGAATATTATTTTCCGGAGCATGCCCCGCCTCTCCTGTCTGTTGATTGTCTTCCCGCATTGCATGGAGCGGGCCCGGCATTTCATTAATCAGAACAACGGCAAGCGCCCGGTTATTTCCCTCCCCCTCAACCGCCGATGGCGTACATCTCGAAACCCACCGCCCGGAACAGCGGGTTTCGCCCGCGAAGGTGAGCGGTGAGCGGAGCGATATCGATCGGAAAACCCGGCATCCGGGGCGGCGGCCATTCAAAATAGATGTGCGTGAACCCCCTTTGCACAAGCGCTTTTTCCATCTCTGGTCCTCCAAGACCGCGCAGGAAAAGGGTCATCAACTCCGGGCTCTCAACGGCCACGGCCGGGCGCCAACCCTTCGTGAAGGCGAAAAGCCGCTCGGAGCGGTAGAACGTCAACGGCCTCGCCCCCTCCGGCAAGCGGCCTGGCCACCCGGCCTGAAAGCGCGACGCCGGGTTCATGCGCAGGATCCGTTCATGCAGGACAGGCGTCCTTTGGGCGGTGCGCAGCGCGCGCTTGATGCGGTTGTCCAGGTGCGTCGGAATGACGGCCAGAGCGAAAAGAACGACCCACGCGGCGGGCAGCGCCCGGGGCGAATTGAAAAACCGCCCCGTGCCGTTGTGTTCCCCGATGCGCTCCCTCAAGCGCTCGATAAGTCCGCCCGCGACGGCGGCCGCGCACACCGCCGAAAACGCCGAGACGAAGAGTGCGTAGCGCGAGGGGAACTTGCCCGTGAATACCACCATCGACACGGCGACCGACACGGAAAGAGAGAAAAAAAGAAAGTGCACCCCGCGGACGGCAACCCCCCTCCAGAGGGCGGCGATCAAGATGACAAAAGGCGCGGAGGGAAATGTTAACTGGAACATGCGGAGCCCCGTGTCGAGCCGGCTGGCGCGCACATCCGCGAAACCCTGGGTGAAATAAGCGAAATAGCGCGGGTTCTCCAGTTCTCCGAAGTAGGAGGCCAGAAGCGGATAGAGCGGGTTCCCCAGCGCGATAAGGTTTTTCGCGAGCATGGGCACGAGAGCCGCGGCGACGCCCGCCGCCGCCCAGCCCGCGAGCGTGACGCGCTCCCTCAGCGAAATGGCGGAGGGCGGATAAATCATGAAGGCGGTCCCGAGGCCCACGGCGGCGAGACCGGCGGTGAGTTTCACGCCCGAGGCCACGCCGATGAGCAACCCGCCCAGAAGCGCCCACCGCCAGGCGCGCGCGCCCCGGAGCTTCACCGCCTCGAAAAACGCCAGCGCCCCCGCGGCCTGAAGGGCGACGATGAAGAGATCGGATTTTGGAGCGACGATGAGCAGCGGAAATCGCCTGACGTGATAAACGTCGATGCGCATCCCCGCGAACAAAACAGCGGCGAAAAGGCCAAGGGCCAGCGTCTCCCATCGCCCGAGGGGAGTGAGCCTGCGCACGAGGCAGACGATGGCCAACACCGAGCCACCGAGTCCCAGAATAACGTGAAGAAGCTGGGCCAGCGCCAGCAGCGAAACATCCGATGAAACGAAAAGGGCGAGCGCGGTCAGAAAAATTTCCCAGTAGCCCGAGGTGGCGAAAAAGTAAGGGCTCTCCGGAACAGGGACGACACCGCCCGAGTTCGCGAACAACCGCGCGAAGGCGAGATTGTAGGCCAGGGCATCAGGCGAATGCGGTGAAGGGTAAAGCGCCTCGATCATGGAGCCCGCGAAAAGAAGCACTAAAAACCCGCCGAAAGCATAGGCGGCGGTGCGGGCCGGGTCGTTACCTTCAAACGCGGCAGCTTCAAACTCGGCAGACACAAGCGCGGCGGCCTCGAGCGCCGTGGCATCAGATGCCGGGGGCGCGGCGTATTCTATTTTCCGGGTGGCGAGGTAAAAACCTATTGCGGCGAGCCCCAACACGCCGAGGGGATGAAGCGCCCCCGCCGCCCCTATCAGGTAAACCGCCAGACAAACAATGAAAAATCCCGCGCCCGTGGACAATAGAACGCTCTCGAGGGGATCGTCCGGCAGCAGATCCACCGCCGCGAGCGCCGCCCGGCCGGCCAGGTAGAGGAGGAGGACCGCCCCCGCCGTCATAAGCAGGTGAAGGGCATGGAGCGCCCAGAGCCACCCCTCCGCATCCAGGAAATCTACAGGATTCAGGCGCCAGAAAATCAACGGCACGGCGAATAAAAACCATCCCGCGCCGCCCGCAAGGCGAGCCGATTTCACTCTTTCAATTCTCCCGTTCGGATCATTCATACCCTGCGGGCCGCGCCCGATGAGTACGGCCAGTGGCAGCGCCCAAATTTATTTTGCGTCGAGCGCCTTGGCCGCCTTGCGGTAGTCGCCGGGCTTGACCCAGAGGATAGCGCCGTAGCGCCCTTTACCGGCGGCAATGCCGGTGACGGCGGTGACGTTGATGCCCTCGGCGGAAATTTTTTCGAGAATCGAGACGAGCCCGCCCGCGCGGTCGCTTCCCTCGGCGACGAAGGCTTTTTTCTTCTGGCTCAGGCGTATTTTCGCCTTCCGGGCGACGCGGAGGAATTTGCGCCCGTCCTTGGGAACGAGGTCCACCTGGACAGTCCTTCCATTTGGAAAGGCGTGGACAGCGATGAAGCTGACGCGCTCTTTCTTGAAGATATTGAGGATTTTTTCGCCGGAGCCGGGCCTGTCGGGGGTTCTGAGGTAGTAGTAATCCACCTGCCGGACTTTATCTGCCATGATCTCTCCTCCTTCAATCTTGCCGGGAACCGGGCGGCCTACTTGCTTGAAAACCGGGGAACCTGGCCATCGGACAGGAAAACCGGAGCCCGGGAATCATCTCGTCCAAAAAGACTTTGCTTTGCTTAGTGTAGCTCCCCGGCGGGCATCGTGCATTAAAATTCCCTTACCGGGAAAGAATTCCTGAGTAGAACCCGAGCCCGCGATGGGAGTTTCGAGGTGTTGCGGGCAGTTGCGTCCAGCTTCGCGCCGCCGTTTGACCCGGCTCTCCAACTGGAGGAGCATCCCGGGATATTCCGCTAACCCTCTAACGCCGGGAGAAACTTGACGATGAACCCCCCTTACGATTCCGGGAAACTCGACCGGCTGATGGACGAGGCCGGCGTTGATCTGCTCCTCACCAACACCCAGCACAACGCCCGCTACCTGACGGGCGGATATTTCTATCACTTTCACGAGCGCTTCGACGCCATGGGCCTGGGCCGCTACATGGCGCTGGTCGGGATTCCCAAGGGAGACCCCGGGCGGGCATTCCTCGTCGGAGAGCGCAGGGAGATCGCCCAGTCACAGGACCAGGGTCTGTGGATACCCGAGTTGATTACCGCCGAGCGCCAGCCCGCCGCCGCCGCCCAGGCCGCCGGAGAGGCCATCAAGGCCCGAGGGCTGGAGCGGGGTGTGATCGCGGTTGAAATGGACTTCCTGCCGGCGAGTTCGATGGATGTGCTCTCGAAAGCCCTCCCCGGCGCCCGGTTCACCGAGGCGCGCGGAATCACGGAGTCGCTTCGCGCGGTCAAAACCCCCGAGGAGTTGGAAATTTTCCGGCGAATCACCCAGGACGACGCCGAAATTATCGGTGAGGTATTCACCTCGGCCGCCCCCGGCGCGACGACCCGCGACCTCGCGCGAGGCATCGAGGACAAAATGACCGCCCGGGGACTTCACTTTCTATGGGTGTTCACCTGCGCGGGAAACAAAATGCTTCGCGCTCCCTCGGGGAAAGTATGGGAGCCGGGCGAGGTATGTCATCTGGACGCGGGCGGCTCATACGAGGGATACCTCACCGATGTCTGCCGGATGGGGGTGCGCGGCGAGCCCTCGAAGCTGGCCGATGAGCTTTTCCAGGCCTGCCTCGCCACCCAGAACAAAGTGCGCGAGGAAATTCGCGCAGGCGCCGTTTGCGGCGACTTATATGAATCCGGGTTCCGCCACCTCGCCGACACGGGACATGGCGAATACGGGGAATTCATCATCCACGGCGTCGGCCTGGTCTCCCACGAGCTCCCCCGATTCGGGAAAGGCTTTGAGAACAAGCTCGAGGAGCGGATGATCGTCTCGATTGAGACCGATATCCGCCACCCCGAGGTGGGCTACGTCAAAATCGAGGACACGGTGGCCGTCACGGCCGATGGCTGCGAGGGGCTGGGCGATCTGGGCCGAGACGCCTGGTATATCGCCTGATACACGAAGGCGGCGTCTTCGCCCTCAACTTCCTTGGCAAGGACCAGCAGGGCGCGGCCTTTACGTTCTTCAAGCCCCTTGAGCGCGATGGCGACAGCATCGGCGGCGAGGCATTTGAAAAAGGCCCGGCGGGCGCGCCCCTCCTTCTTTCCTGCCCGGCCTGGGTGGAGTGCAAGCTGAGCGAGACCGTCGAGATCGGGGACCACTCCATCTTCGTCGGCGAGGTGACCGATGCCGGCATCAGAAAAGAGCCCGAGGGCCGGGCCGACGACGCCACCCTTTGGCTCAAGGATCTGGGCGACACCGTTTTCTACGGCGGCTAGGCCTTCCAGGACTGGGGTCCGTCCCGGACGGGGATGTTCCGCATCGGCCTGAAATAAGAAGTGTCCGCGCGAATTCGAATAAAGAAAGGGATGGCCCCCGGCCATCCCTTTCTTTGATCTAAAAACTTTGACTTGAAAACTCACAACTATTCGCAGCCGGGACCCCGCACCTGCACCGGCGATACGTTCTCGGGAAGCAGCGAGGCGGCATAGCCATCGGGGTCGGCCTTGAAGCCCTCCACCAGCGCCTGTATCTTCTCGAGAACCGCCTCGCGCTTGGCCAACCCGATGGCATAGATCCCGATCGGGTTGATCAGCGTCATGTAGAACGCGTTGCCCGCCGACTGCTCGACAGTGCAGTTCGAGGGTTTTTCGGTTATTTCAAGTTGAGGCCCGAACGCCTCCGCGAATTCCGCCAGTATCGCTTCACCGTGCAGGTCCGCCGGAATTTCGGGGAACCTGGCCGTTAACTCGTCTATGTTCATTTGAAAAGCTCCTATCGGATTCAGTCACCCTGTTTTATCGAAGGAAATAGTCTCAACTGATTCATTCTATCACAGGCTACACCACATCAACCTAAATCATCTCCCTCACAAACCGCCTTAAATCCCCCGTAAAATTCCGCACCGGAAAGCCCGAGGCCGTGATCGGCGAGGGCATCGCCCTCCAGCGGACCTCGGGGCCGTAGAGGTAGTAGGAATCCCAGGCAACCGGAGAATGAAACCCCTCGGCGGCGGCGAAAAATCGGCCCGCAACCTGATCCCCGTCCCAGAAGACGATCGCCGCCGGGTGATTAAATATGGAGGCGTCGATGAGGGCGCGGGCATCCCTTCTGAGCCGCCTGATCCAAACGGCGTAGACCCTAATATCCGCTGGGCGATTTTTTTTTAAAATATTCCGGTCCACGTTTTTCGAAATGTATCGGTCCACCCAACGGGCGCCCTCGAGGCAGAGGCCTCAGG
>JAPYQX010000197.1 GCA_029937135.1 Nitrospinota bacterium | reverse complement strand
GGACGGCAATGAATGGGTAATCAACGGAACCAAGCATTTTGTCGCGAGCGCCTCGGTGAGCAAGCTCTATTTCGTCTCGACGCGGACGGACAGGTCAGTTGGCGTTACCCAAGGCGTGACGGTGTTCCTCATCGAAAAGGATACTCCGGGCTTCACAATCGGCCGCATCCACGACAAGCTGGGCAACCGCCTGATGATGAACGCCGAGATGATATTCGAGAATTGCCGCGTCCCCGATTTCAACCGGGTGAGCGAGGTGGGAAAGGGTCTTCAATTCCTTGGCTCATTCGGCGCGAGGCATGTTCCCACCACCGGCGCTTTCGGGGTGGCCCTGGCGCGGGCGGCGTTCGAGTACGCCGTTGAGTACGCCAAGACGCGGGTGCAGGGTGGGCGGCCCATCATCGAGCATCAGTCGGTGGCCCTGCGGCTGGGCGAGATGGCCTCGCTCGTCGAGGCGGCGCGGGCGGTGTCGATTCAGACGGCCTGGCTGGCCGATCAACCCGAATACGACTCCTCGAAGGGGGTTCTTTCCTCGATTTTCGCCTCGGACGTGGGCCCGAAGGTCTGCGATCTCGCGATTCAACTCATGGGCGGCTACGGCTATATGAAGGATTATCCCGTCGAAAAATTATTGCGCGATTCGCTGATGTGCTACCACATCGACGGCACCTCGGATGTCCACCGGATCAAGATTGGCGAGATGCTCCGGGGCGTCAAGACATCCGGCTACATCACCTAGAGAGAACCGAATGGCCGTGGATTACAGTCTCGAGCGCATCAAGAAGATCGCCATCGTCGGCGGAGGTCTGATGGGCCACGGTGTCGCCCAGTTTTTTGTCCAGGGGGGCTACCCCGTCTCGATGTTCAACCGGACAGAGGGAAGCTCGGTCCGCGCCATGGGCGAGATTGAAAAGGGCCTGAATCTTTTTGTCGAGGAGGGGCTGTCGAGCCGGGCCGATGCCGATGCGGCCCTGGCGCGGATAACGCCGACGACGGATTTTGGAGAGGCCGTCCGGGATGCAGACTTCATCACCGAGGCGGTGGTGGACGACCTGGAACTCAAGCAGAAAATTTTTGCGGAGATGGACTCCCTCGCGCCGGTTCATGCCATCCTGACTAGCGAGACCTCGGGCCTCCGCATGACGGATATTTCGCGCGACACCAACCACCCCGAGCGATGCGTATCGACGCACAACTACACCCCGCCGCCGCTCATGCCGGTGGTCGAGGTCGTGCCCGGCGAGCGGACGGACCCGGCGGTGGTCGAGGTGACCTGCGCCCTTTTGCTCCGGGTGGGCAAGGAGCCCGTGGTCTGCAAGGAAATCCCGGGCCATATCGGGGTGAGGCTGACGACCGCCCTTCGCCGGGAGGTGGCCCATATCATCGAGGAGGGTTACGCGACCCCCGAGGCGGTGGACACCGTGATGCGTTCGGTGGGGCGGCTGTTCCCGGTGATGGGGATATGCATCCTCACGGATTTCACGGGGCTGGATATGACCGAGCACAGCCAGAAAAATGTACTCCCTCATCTGGATAGCCGTACCGAGGGCTCTGAGCTGATCAGAAAGATGGTTGCCGAGGGAAAGATGGGCGTGAAAAGCGGGGAGGGGTTTCACCGCTGGACCCCCGAGAGCGCGCGCGCGGTCTACGACGCCCGTGCGCGCGAGCTCCTGCGCTGGATGAAGCAGCCCTCCCCTCCCGTGCCGTGGAAAACGGAAGGGGAGAAGTAGGGCCAGATTTCCCGGATGAATTCATGATTTTCACGCCACCCAGACCGCTTACGTCCTATAATTCAGACAGTTGACCATCCCTCTTGTCCGCTGGTGGAGATCGTCGGGTGGCTGGAGCAGTTAAGGAACCCCTCCATAGTCCGTTTCAGCCGACGCCGGGAAATATTGGTATAATCACGTTTGCCGGATAAGCATCCGGCCCCTCACTCAGGCAGGACCACGCCATGCGCTTCACCATAAGAGCCCTTACCCTTTTCCTCCTCTTCACGGTTCCGCTCGCTCCCCCATCCTTCTCGGCCCCGGCACAGATTGTTGAAGCCAAGCGCATCGAAGCGAAGGTGCTGGAATTGATCAGGGCTCGCCGCTACGCGAGGCGATCCCGCTTGCGAAGCGCGCCCTGAAAATTCGGGAGACAGCGGTGGGGGCGGAGCACCCGAGCCTCGTTTTGTTTCTCAACCGGCTGGCTTTTATCCTTTCGACGCAGAAGAACTCGAAGGAAGCCGTCCCCCTCCGTACCAGGGCGTTGAAGATACAAAAGAAGCTGGCCGATCAACAGAAGAGGGCAGCTCAGGAGAGAGCGCGCAAACTGCCGAACTTGCCCGGGGAGGGGAAGCGTCTCTACGCGGAAGCCGGACGCCTCCGGCGATCAGGCAACTATACGGACGCCGGGCCGATCTGCCGGAGGGCGCTGGCCATATTCGAGAAGCTCGGAAAGCCGAGGGGGCTCGCCAGGACTTGGAAAGCGATTCCTGAAAAACCCGGCGCCGGCCAAAAGGGTGGAACCCGGCGCGAGGCCCTGGACCACAGCCACCGGGCAGAGTTATCCGAGGGCAAAGGCAGCTTGGAGGAGGCCGAGGCCCACTACCGGCGCTCCTTGGCCATTTTGGAAGCCCTGTAAGCCCCTGAAGGCTCGCCAGGGCGTATGGCGTCCGATAGGCGCTCAGATAGGCTGAAAGAGGGTTCAATGGACCCCAGAAAGTCGCCGCGACACCCAAACCGTACCCGAGCACTGCTAAAATAGAGCCCACCATCCCTTCCCCGATTCGGTACCAGCTTCCGGAGGCGCAGCCTCCGGCCAGGGAGATTCCGACTCCAAAAATCGAACCGCCCACGATGGCGGCCAGCCAGGTGAATTCGAATGGCCGAACGGTGAGATATCCGGCCGCATCCAGACCGTGGATGATGGCCATCTGTACGAGCAGCGCCAGGATATAGGCGCGGAATAAGGTGAAATCCCGGGCGAATAGAAGGTCCCGAAAGGCGGTGTACATGCAAAAACGCCCGCGTTGAAGCGCATAGCCGAATAACAGTCCGACCGGGAGGCCAAGAGCCAGCGTTTTGAGCATTTTTAGATACTTTCCGGGCAGTGCCCTTTAACTTCAATGTCGTTTAATCTAACAGCGGCGGAGGGTGTTTTCATTCTCTCGGATTGCCGCCAAGGGCTGTTTTTTAGGATTTTAGGGAAGATCATCTTTCGCTATATTTGGCGAGGAATGGGGTTTTATGGAGGCTGATGGTGTGAATCGAAGAATATTCCTACCGGGGTTTATCGCACTGGCGGCGGTTTTGGCGGTGGGGGTATTTTGGTTGATGGGGAGGGGTAGTGTGCCTTTGCCCGTATACGGTGAATTGCCCGAGTTTTCGCTTCCGGATTCCCGGGGCGGGACCCTCACCCTGAAAAGCCTTTTCGGCAAGGTCTGGGTGGTCCACACGATTTTCACCCGTTGCGAGGACACCTGCCCCCTCCAAATGACGACGCTCGAGGCCATGGGAAGAGAGTTGAAGGCCTCAAAGGAGTTGAGGTTTCTCGCGATTTCCATCGATCCCAAACACGACACGCCCGCTATTCTGGCCCGGTATGCCCGGTCCCGTCAGCTCGATATGAGCCGGTGGGTTTTGTTGACGGGACCGGAGAAATCGCTGGCCAACCTCGTCGGGAAAAATGGATTGCGCCTTCCTCACGCCCTGACAGGCGTAAAAACAGGTGCTGCGGGCGCTCTTCTGGGGCGTCTGGCGGAGTTTCTCGCCCCCGGCCCCGCATACGGGCACAGTCCCCAGTTTCACTCGCCTCAGCCGGGCGGCAACCCCGTCGTTCATAGCTCCCGCTTCGTCCTGCTCGACCGGCGGGCGCGGGTGAGGGGGTATTACCGCAGCGCCGAGGAGGAGTCCCTCGAAAAGCTTCGGGCCGACCTCCGCGTCCTTTTAGGCCAATAAGCCCCCCGCCCCTGAGGCCAGAGACACAGCCCCTTCAGGCGTCCTCTCCGTCGAGTATCGCGCCGTACCCCTCCCGGAACGTGGGATGGATAAAGGTGTATCCCGCTGCGCGAATTCGCGCGCTCGAGCAGCGCTTGCCCATACCCTGTATAGGCGGAATTTTCCGGGATCCCGAAACACGCATTTCCCCGGCCAGCCAGCGAAGCACCTCGCATTTCCCGGCAGGTTCCTGATCCACCCCGACGTAGAGCGGCGCGGGTTTTCTCATTTCCATCAAGTGATGAAAAATCCCGGCGCAATCCTCCCGGTGAATCCGGTTCACATACGGGCCGGTCTCCTCCGGTGGGCCTTCTTCAGCCTCAACCGGCTGTCCAGTCTCCAACGCCCGGCGGGTTTCTTGAACCAGCCGCGCCCGCCCCGGTCCGTAGATTCCTCCGAAGCGCACCACCGTTGCCGGATACGGCCCGCCCAGCGCCAACCCTTCCGCCTCGCGCATGATCCGGCCCCTGAAGTGCGCGGCCTCGGCGGGCGAGTTCTCGTCCACCCACTCGCCCGAGGATTGCGCGTAGACCGCCGTGCTCGAGGCGAAAAAAAACCGGCTCAAATTTTGATTCTGGTTTGAAAGCGCGGCCAGGATATTTTCAAGGCCTGTCAGATAAGCCGACCGGTAGGCGGGCTCTGTCGATTCGTTCGCCGCCGCCGTGTAGAAAACAAAATCGAGACCAACGGGAAGATTTTTCAGGGATTCCGGGTCGCCCAGATCGGCGATAAAAGGTGCGATGTCTCCAGGAATATCTGTCCCCGAGGAGTCCGGCCCGGACAGGTCCGATCCGGAGGGGCTCGCCCCGGAGGGGCCCCGGCGAAGTCCCCAGACCTCGTGGCCCGTCCGGGACAGGTCCGCCCCGGCCAGCCGCCGCCCCAGCGCGGTCCCCATATAGCCGCACCCCGCGATGAGAATCCTCGCCATTTTATCGAGGGCGCTAGCCGCCGGCCCCGCCGGCCTTTCCGATCAACACCCCCGCCAGCCCGGAGGGTTTTATCCGCAGCCCACTGTAAAACGGCCCGAACTCCCCGTACCAGACCGTCGCCTCATCGAAGCGCATCTCGTAGACCAACTCCTTGAACACATGCGGGTCCGGCGCGAAGAGGTAAACCCCCCATTCCCAATCGTCGAGACCGATGCTTCCGGTGATGATCTGCTTCACCCGCCCGGCGTACTTGCGGCCGACCATCCCGTGGTCCCGCATCATCGACTGCCGCTCGTTGATCGGAAGCCCGTACCAGTTCTTCTCCTCCCCCCGCCGCTTGCTCATCGGGTAGAAACAAAAATACCGATCCTCGGGTATCTCCATGTAGAGCCTCCCGATCATCCGCTCCCGTTGTTCGGCCATCTCGGCGGCCCAGCGCTCTTTCCACTCATCGCTGTCCGGCTTGAGCCCCGCCTCGATGAGCTCATTGTGAAACTTCACCGTCAACTCGTAGAGCCCAAGCTCCAGGAACGAGAGATACGAAGTCGTCTCCCTCAGGTAGCCATGGAGCGGAAGCCGCCTGAAGCCCAGCTCCACCTCATTCAACTCGTCCAGCGTCTTCCTGAAATTGAGCAGGAGCAAGTCCCCCTTGTGGCCGAGCAGGCTGAACGCCGCGCTCTCTCCGTCCTCTACACCGGCGATTTTCTCCAGATACCCCGCCGCGCTCTCGACTATCTTCTCTTTTTCCGCCGCCGGCAGAGCGTTCCACCTGGGCCAGTCCACGC